>JAEDGK010000018.1 GCA_016297555.1 Clostridiaceae bacterium | reverse complement strand
GAGCAACTGCCTTCTAAGCAGTGGGTCAGGGGTTCGAGTCCCTTCAAGCGCGCCATAGGCTGCATTTATGCAGCCTTGTTAAATGGTGGTTGTAGCTCAGTTGGTTAGAGTGCCAGGTTGTGGCCCTGGAGGTCGTGGGTTCGACTCCCATCAACCACCCCATTTAGAGCGTTACGCAAAGCAAATCTGCTTTGCGTATTTTAATAATAAAAATACATTGGGGCGTAGCCAAGCGGTAAGGCACGGGACTTTGACTCCCGCACTCGCTGGTTCAAATCCAGCCGTCCCAGCCAAAAATCCCGTCCGCATTTTGCGGACGGGATTTTTCTGTTGCAAATGTTTAATTGTCAAAAAGAACCTTGCGCTTTTTGAAATAAAGATCATTGATAAAATAAAGCAAAACGGCTCTGAGAACATTAATAAAAACCAAATAAAAAGCTGTCGCATTGCCCGTAAAATTTGCAACGGCGAATTCATAAACGCCCGACGGAATAAGCTCAACAAAGCCCAAAAGGCAGAAAACCGTCGGCGCCCAGCTTTTAAATCTGAGCAAACCGTATATGTTGATTATTTCATAAACGCAAACGGCAGCCACAAGCACTGCCGTAATTCGTGACGCCGTCAGCATCGGAGCGACTTCCGATTCATCTATCTCAAACCCGAGTTTAATAAGTATATCCATGGAAAAATAGGACGGGATTGAGATAATAAAAGAAATCAGGTTAAACCAGCATCTGAAATAGGCATTATATTTATACCACTTCATCTGAAAATGCTGTTTTTCGGGCGGCACATAGCCGCCGCGAATTTTGTTGAAAGCCACAATACCCCTCTCCTCTGTATACTGCAACCTCTTTCGGAGCGGCGAAAAACGCCGCTCGCGGTTTATTCAATTTTTAATCAAGGAAATCCTTGAGTCTCTTGCTCCTGCTCGGATGACGGAGCTTTCTGAGAGCCTTTGCCTCAATCTGACGGATTCTCTCACGGGTAACGCCGAATTCACTGCCGACCTCCTCAAGCGTGTGAGGGTGACCGTCCTCAAGCCCGAAGCGCAGAGCAAGCACCTTTGCTTCACGCGGAGTGAGCGTTTTGAGAACCTCGTTAAGCTGTTCTTTAAGAAGAAGCATCGACGCGGCGTCAGCGGGCGCGGGAGCGTCGTCATCGGGAATGAAGTCGCCCAGATGGCTGTCCTCCTCCTCGCCTATGGGAGTTTCAAGCGAAACGGGCTCCTGAGCAACGCGCATTATCTCGCGCACCTTTTCAACAGGCATTTCAAGCTCCTCGGCTATCTCCTCGGCGGTGGGATCTCTGCCGTTTTTATGGAGCAGCTGGCTGTTGGTCTTTTTAACCTTGTTGATTGTTTCAACCATATGAACGGGAATACGGATTGTTCTTGCCTGATCGGCAATGGCTCTGGTTATCGCCTGCCTTATCCACCATGTGGCATAGGTTGAGAATTTAAAGCCCTTTGTGTAATCGAATTTGTCAACCGCCTTGATAAGACCGAGGTTGCCCTCCTGAATCAAATCAAGGAACTGCATTCCTCTGCCGACATATCTTTTGGCAATGCTTACAACAAGGCGCAGGTTTGCCTCGGCAAGCCTCTGCTTTGCCTTTTGGTCATTATCCGCAATGCGGATTGCAAGCTCGATTTCTTCCTCGGGAGTAAGCAGAGGAACTCTGCCGATTTCTTTAAGATAGACCTTAACGGGGTCGTCCACATTAAGGTTTTTGTCATCTCCCCCGCCGATATCGAGCGACTTGGGTATATCGACATCAAAATTTTCCATTGATGCGTTTGAAAGGTCGTCAACGATTTCGATATTCTGGCTTTCAAGCGTTTCATAAAGCTTGTCAAGCTCCTCGATATCGATATCCATTTCAACCATAGCCGCATCGATTTCCTGAGTTGTCAGCTTACCCGCCGCCTTGCCTTTTTCGACAAGAGCTTTAAACGGGGTCTTCTTCTCGTTTCCTTCCATAACATCACATCCCAAAAATTATTTTTTCTTAAACAGCTTCAAAAATTCCTCATCGCTCACGGCAGCCGCGTCAACCGCCGTAGACTCCGAGCATTCTTTAAGCACTCTGATGCAGTCTTCACACTCGGAAAGAGTATTTCCAAGCGTTTCTTTTTTCAATGAAATTCTTGCAATCGAATCCATTTCGGAGGGCGTGAATGACGCGGAAAACAGGCTCAGGGACGGCTCAAACCCGCCGTCAAGCCCCTCGGCAAGACATTCAAACACCCTGCGGTTGAATGAGGTTACAAAAATTTCGGCAGACACCTTGTCTTTCAATTTATTATAAAAATCAGGGTTTCGCATAAAAGAAGCAATCAGCGTTTCCTCCGCTATTGCCGCCCTGATATTTCCCGCTCTTTCGGGATTGTTTTTATCCTCGCAGCTTTTCGACAGCATTTTTTGAGTTTCCTCCCGCCTGCGCGCTTCCTCGGCTCTTCTGAGCTTTGACGCAGAGGCTTTGATTTGAGCTTTAATGCTGTCAACTCCGACTCCGAGCTCGTTTGACAGGCGGTTTGCATAAATATCCTGCTCAATGCTTCCGCAGGAGGCAAGTATCTGCGCCGCCGACATAAGGAAGCGGAGCTTGCCGTCATCGGTGGAAAGGTTATATTTTGCCCGCTCTTCAAGCAGCCTGTATTCCGTTTTATTGGCTGCCTCGCTGAGCAAATCGGCAAAGCGTTCTTTACCGTGCTTTCGGATAATCTCATCGGCGTCCTTGCCGCCCGTCATTTGCACAACGCGCAGTTTAAGACCCGTTTTTCCGAGCACGGCAAGCGCTCTCTCCGTTGCCTGCTTGCCCGCTCCGTCATTGTCATAGCAAATCATAATTTCATCGGCATAGCGTGAAAGAAGATTTGCCTGCTCGCTCGTGAACGCCGTTCCGAGACAGGCTACCGCATTGGTAAAGCCCGCCTGATGGAGCGCTATAACATCCATATAGCCTTCAACCAAAATCAGCTTATTGTCATTGGCGTTTTTTGCAAAATTCAGCGCAAAAACGCCGTTGCTTTTTTTATAAACCGGCGTATCGGAGGTGTTTATGTATTTCGGCTTTGAATCGTCCATAACTCTGCCGCCGAAAGCAATAACATTACCCCGCAAATCGATTATGGGGAACATTACGCGGTTTCTGAAATTATCGTAATAGTTTGCCTTTCCGTTTTTATCGGAGCGGCGCGCAAGATTTGCAAGCACAAGCTCCTGCTCGGTATATCCCTTTTCGCGCAGGTGATTTATCAGCCGCCACCAATCATCGGGAGCATAACCCAGCCCGAAACGGCGGATTGTGTTGACCGTCAGCCCTCTGTTAAGGAAATAATCGAGCGCGTGCCTGTTTTCAGGCTCAAAAAGGCAGGCGTTGAAGAAGCGCGCCGCCTCGCGGTTTGCGCCGAGAAGCCTCATTCTCTGCTTTGAGAGCGAATCGTCATAGCCGTCCTCGGGCATGGAAACTCCCGCAAGCTGAGCAACGGATTTAACCGCTTCAACATAATCGAGATTTTCCATTCGCCGAACAAAGCTGATAACATCGCCGCCCGCGCCGCAGCCGAAGCAATAAAATGAATGGCTTTCGGGATAGACGGTAAAGGACGGAGTTTTTTCGTTATGAAAAGGGCAAAGACCCACAAGTGTTTTACCTCTGCGTTTAAGATTGACATAGGGAGAAACAACCTGCTCAATATCAACCTTTTCCAAAAGCTCCTGAATAAATCTTTCGCTTATTTTCAAAAACCCGCCCCCTTTCCGAAAGACTTAAATAATCTTATGAAAAAATATCGTTTTGCTCGCTCCATGCTTTGGGAACATAAAGCTCGTTGAAAATTCTGACGGCGTATCTGTCAGTCATTCCCGCTATAAAATCACAGGCGGCTATCTGAGCGCCGTCCCTGTCGGCAATCGTCTTAAACTGCGGCGGCAAATCCTCCGGCTTCTCCGCAAAATGGAAATAAAGCCGCTGTATCATATCGATTGCCTTGCTTTCCTCGCTCTTGCAGGCGGGGTTGGTATAAACCTTTTCAAACATAAATTTATGCAGCTCGTCAAACACCTCAGCCACGCCTTTTTCCAGACAAATATCGTCTGTGCTGTTATTGATACAGCTTAAAACGAGAGTGTTAATGCGTGCGCTCTTTGAATGACCAAGCTCGTTGCGAATGGCAAGGGGGATATCCTCCTCGCACATTATGCCCGCTATTGTGGCGTCGTCTATATCGTGATTTATGTAAGCAATTCTGTCCGCAAGCCTGACAATTCTGCCCTCAAGCGTTGCGGCAGGCTCGCCGTTTGTGTGGCGTTCAATTCCGTTTCGCACCTCAAAGGTCAGATTAAGCCCTTTGCCGTCCTTTTCAAGAAGGTCAACAACTCGCAGGCTTTGAGCATAATGCTTGAAGCCGACGGGGCAGACCGCATTAAGCGCTCTTTCGCCCGCGTGACCGAATGGGGTATGCCCCAAATCGTGACCCAAGGCGATTGCCTCGGTTAAATCGCAGTTAAGCAAAAGCGCTCCCGCGATTGTGCGCGCAATCTGAGAAACCTCCAAGGTGTGGGTCAGGCGCGTGCGGTAATAATCTCCCTCGGGAGAAAGAAAAACCTGCGTTTTATGCTTCAGGCGGCGGAAAGAGCTGCAATGAATAATCCTGTCCCTGTCGCGCTGAAACGCGGTTCGGACGGGGCACTCCTCCTCGGGTCTGAGCCTTCCCTTGCTCTCCGAGGCAAAAGCCGCTCTCGGAGAAAGTATCTCCTTTTCTCTTTCACAGGCACTTTCACGAATGGTTTTCATTTTTTGACCATTCCTTTCTTAAAAGGCAGAAAAACTATTTAAAACTTACTTTTCTTTTTTGCTTTGCCTTTCAATATACCGATACGCAGAAAAACCGTCGATTCCTGCAAAAAAATTGTGAACATTTTGTAAACTTTTGCCTCGCGGTTATCAATCCACATCGGCAAAGAATTCATCGGTCTTTTCAGCTCTGTATCTGCCGTTGCTCACATCGATGAGCTTTGCGTTAAATCCGTCAACAAGCTCGAGCGGCAGTCGGAAAATCAGCGTAACATTATCTTCAAAAACCGTGTCCTCAATAACTCCGCCGCTCTCGGGCACAAGTGAGGACAGCTTGCCGTAAAAATAATAGTCGCAGGTAACTTTAAGTCCGGCGCACATTGCCCTGGTAACAATTCCGCCCGCGGCAACGGCGATGGACGCAGAGTGTGAATAAGCTCTCACAAGCCCGCCCGCGCCGAGCATTATGCCGCCGAAATAGCGCGTCACAACAACGGCGCAGTCCGTAACCCCCGATTTTTCAAGCACATCAAGAGTGGGAATTCCCGCCGTGCCCTGCGGCTCGCCGTCATCGGAATATCTTTTTATTCCGCCCTCTCTCAGAATGTAGGCATAAACATTGTGGGTTGCGTCCCAATGCTTTTTGCTCACCGCCGCTATAAATTCAAGCGCCTGCTCCGCTGTTGTTACGGGAGCAATGTGACCGATAAAGCGGGATTTTTTGACGATATATTCATCACTTGCGGCTTTTCTGACGGTTTTATAGCTGTTCATACTCCACCTCGCTCAAATCAAAAGCATAAGCAAAGCGGCGCACAGAATGCGCCGCTCATTTTGCTCTTATTTGTTGTTGTTAAGATTGAAACGCTTGTTGAAACGATCAACGCGTCCGCCGGTATCAACGAGCTTCTGCTTACCTGTAAAGAACGGATGGCATTTTGAGCAAATATCAACGCGGATATTTTCTTTGGTTGAACCGGTTTCGATAACCTCACCGCAAGCACAGCGGATAACGGTCTTTTCGTACTTAGGATGGATTCCTTCCTTCATCTAATGTCACCTCTTTCGGTATATCCATAAACATAACAAGGGAATTTTATCACACGCGCACAAAAAAAGCAAGACCTTTTTTAAAAAATTTTTATACTTCGATTTCGCCGAGCTTAAACGAATAAATAACCGTCTGTTTAACGGGCAGTCCTATAACCTCTGCAAGGCATCTGCGGTAAACCGAAAGCTGCTCCTTATATTTATCCGCAAGCTCTTCTGCGCTTGACGCTTTATCGGTTTTGAAATCAACGATTACAAGCTCTCCGCCTTCAACAAACGCGCAGTCGGCAACGCCCTCAATGATTATGCTCTCGCCGCGCGCCTCGCTTTCGGGCACGGACGGCTCCATTTCCGCAAGCGGAACCGCCGCAGTAAACGCATATTCTTTATATACTCTTTCGGCATTCATTATCCGCTTTGCGAGGCTTCCCGAAAAGAAATCGGAAACGGCTTTTTTATCAACCACGCGGCTCTCCTCCTCGGTCAGCATTCCCTGCTCAACAAGGCGTTCAAGCTCCGCGCCGACATTCTCTTTCGCTTTTTTATAATCGGCATACTGCATAAAGCGGTGAGTTGCCGTGCCTCTCTGGGCAGGGGTCAGCCTGTCTTTGCCGACAAAGGCGGGTCGGCGGGAGGCAAAATACTCTCCGCCTATCTCCTCATCGTCAAGCTTTGAAGCAATTCGCTTTGCCACAATGCCGTCAAGCGCGGAATAAGGATAAACATAAGCCGCTCGCTTTTTGATTTCTTCAACCGTCGCGGCGTCGGGCAAAGCCTGAGCAGGTTCCTCCTGCTCCTCGCGGGGAGCGGCGGCGGCTATTATTTGAGTTTCAAGCCTTGCGGCGCAGGGCAGAGCAACCGATGCGGAAATTCCCGCCGCATTCCTGAGCGTATGGGCATCGGGATGCCTTATAAGCGCAGAAAGAATACACTCGGCATAGCTGTGAAAATTCACAACGGTAAACGGATTTATCAGCTTTTCTTCTCTTATTCCCGCCGCAATCTTTGAAAGCTCCTTGCTCCAATCCTGAGAAGACGCAAGCATAATAAGCTTTTCCTTTGCTCTGGTTAAAGCGACATAGAGAACGCGAAGCTCCTCGGAATGCTCCGCTCTTTTTGTTTCGATAACGGCGGCAATTCTCGGCAAGGTGTCATATTTTGCCGCGCCCTTGCAGGCTCTTATTCCTATTCCGCTCTCTGCGGCTATGAGCAAATCCTCTTTCAGGAAGAAATCGCCGTATTTCTTTTCGCACGCTCCGATAAAGCAAACGGGAAATTCAAGCCCCTTGCTTTTATGGATAGTCATTATTTTAACGCAGTCCGCGGAGTCTGACTCGGAGCCTCCCTGCGCGGCGTCGCCGCCGTTTTCGGTAATTCCGTCAATATATCTGATAAAGCCCGAAATTCCCTTTTGACCCACGCTTTCGTATTTATTGGCAAGGTCAATGAAGCCGTTAAGATTTTTTCTGCGCCTTTCGCTGTCCTTCATTGCGCCGACTATTGCGCCGCAGCCCGTTTCTTCAATCAGGCGGCGAACAAGCTCGCCTGCGCCGACCGTAACGGCAATATGGCGCATTGCCCTTATTCTTTCAAGGAAATCGGCGGCTTTGCGGTTGCCGTTATCCGCCGCAAAGGTCAGGCATTGATAAACCGAGCCTTTACGCAAATCGGCTCTCATACGGGCAAGCTCGTCGGGCTCAAAGCCGAAAGCGGGCGAAAGCATAACCGCCGTAAGAGGGATATCATCGGCAGGGTTATCAATGATTTTCAGCAACGAAGTCATAAACATTATCTCGGGAGATGAGAGAAATCCGCTCTCCGCCTCACAGCTCACGGGAATTCCTCTCGCATTAAACTCCGCAACAAACGGCGCAGAGCTGTTTTTAACGCTTCTGAGCAAAATACAGAAATCGCCGTAAGCCGCCTTTTTCTGTTCGCCGCCGCTCGTGAAGGTCATTCCCGATGCAACGGCGCTTTCGATATAATCTGCGGCATATCTTGCCTGCGCGGCAAGAAAATCGTCTTTTTCCGCCTCTATCAAGCAAACCTGCGCGTCCGCCTCATTATGCTCGGGGTAGGGCGCGGCGGCTTCGAGATATTCGTTTTTATCATAATCGAGCCCGCCCGCGTCACGGCTCATCAGCGCGCTGAAAATGAAATTGACCGTTTCCGTAACTCCCGAGCGACTTCTGAAATTCTTGCCGAGCGTTACCTTGGCGGGATAATTGCCCTCGCTGTATTCGGACAGTCCGTTTCTTCTTTGGAGGAAAATTTCCGGCATCGCCTGCCTGAAACGGTAAATGCTCTGCTTAACATCGCCGACCATAAAAAGGTTGTTTTCGGAGCGGGAAACCGCGCTGAATATCATATCCTGAGCCTTGTTGACATCCTGATATTCGTCAACAAGGATTTCGGCGTAATTCTCCGAAAGCGCGATTGCAAGCGGAGTTCTGTTATATCCGCCGTCGGTCGGCTCAACAAGAAGCTTTAAGGCAAGATGGAGAGTGTCGGAAAAATCCGCTCCGTTTTCCTCCGCTTTGAGCGCGGAAAATTCTTCATCGAATTTCAGAACGGCGTTCACAAGCTCGCGGATTATCGGCGCAAGAGTTTTAATATCCTCTCTGTGCTCGCCCGCACCGACACACATTATTTTTGAAAGGCTGCCTATCCTTTTCTTGTATTCATCTCTCGTGCTCTTGCAAATTTCCTTTACGGCGCTCTCATAGCCGCGCGGAGCGCCATTCATTTTCACAAACGCCGTTTCTGCACAGGCTTTTATTATATCGTTCCATCCGTCGCCCGAAAGCGAATCGAGCAATCGTTCAAGCTCCGCTCTGTCACTTTCAAATGCAGGTCTGTATTTAGCTTCAAGCTCCGGCTCTGCGGCAAGCAATGAAATGCAGTGCTCGGCGTCGGAAACGCAGGAGCATACAAGCTCGATTGCATAGTTTATAATAATTCTGCCCCAAGGGCTTTCTTCGGGAGCACACGGATTTTCAAATTCCTCGGCAAGCGAGCGAAGCCACCGCTCGGGAAACGGATATGCGCGTGAAAGCGAATAAAGCTTCAATATGGCTTCAACGAGTTTTTTGTCATCCCTTGTGTCGCTTATCAGCTCGCAGAGCTTCAAAAAACTGTCGCTCGGGTTTTCATAAAGCCCGTCAACAACGGAGTTTACCGCTTTTCCTCGCAGTATGCCGAGCTTGCCCTCGTCAAGCAAGCCGAAATCGGGAGCAATTCCGAGAGCGTGAAAATTTTCTCTGACAAGGGATATGCAGAATGAATCTATGGTGCATATGTTAGCGCAGGGCAGCATAAGCTGCTGACGGCGAAGCTGCCTGTCGGCAGGATTTTCTGCAATTTTCTTTGCGATTGCCGCCTGAATTTTTTCTCTCATCTGCGCCGCCGCCGCGTTTGTAAAAGTAACGATAAGGAGATTTTCGATACCGCAGGGATTTTCCGCATCGCATATCCGCCTGATAACTCTTTCAACAAGCACCGCGGTTTTGCCCGAGCCTGCCGCCGCGCTGACAAGCAGAGTGCCGCCGCGCCCGTCAATGGCTTTTTGCTGATCGTCCGTCCACTTCATCGCTGTCATCTCCTCTCTCCAAATTTTCAAGCACGGTTTTTATGTCGCTGTCGATAAGCTCCCTGACGGGGATATCGTCCTCATAGGAGCAAACGGATTTATAATCGCAGTATTCGCAAACATTTTTATAGCTTTTTCCGACTGCGGGGATTGCGGGGATTTCGCCGCCGTGCAGAGCCTGCGCCATTTCCAAAAGCACGCCGTCCGCCTTCTTTTTGAGCGCGGCAAGCTGTTTCAGCCCGATTAATGAGCCGCTAAGCTCGCCTTTTTTGAATTTGGCGGGCACAAAAATTCCCGCTCCGCTCTTATCCATTGCCAAAACAACCTCGGGGTCATCAAGCACAATGCCGTTCATGGCGCATTTTTTAAGCCGCAGGGCTTCGATTTCATCATCGCTCATTCCTCTTTCCGCAGAAACAAGCGGAGATTTGGCGGGGTAATAGAGCACACCCGCAGGCGTAAATTCGCCGTATTTGCACTCGCCGCCGCTCCAAAGAGCAAACAGATAAATAAGCATCTGCATATTAAGCCCCTGCACAACATCGCTGAGGGCAAAGTCCTTGCCCGAGGACTTATAATCGACTATTCTTATATATTTTTTGCCGTTGATAACCGCTTCGTCCACTCTGTCAACCGCGCCCGAGATAACTATTCTGCCCTCGCCGCTTTTAACTTCATAGGGAGGAATTTCACCGTCCGAGCCGATTTTAAGCTCAAAATCAACGGGCACAAATTCACTCTGCGAAAGCTCGGCAATAAGCCTTTGCGAAACATCGCAGACGGAAGAAATCAGCTTATTGAAAATATGTATAAATCTCTCGCTTCTGTGTTCTCCGTCAAGCCTTGTCATAAGATATTCTCCGAGCAAGGCACGGAAATAATCGAGCAAATCGCTTCTGCTCATTTGAAGAAGCTGTTCACGGCTGTGCTCGGCAAGCAGCCTTTCAAGCGCATAATGAACGGCGTTGCCCCTCTGCATTGGGTCAAGCTCCGCCACGGCTCTCGGCATTGCTTTAATTCCGTATCTGCAAAAATATGCAAACGGGCATTTATAAAAGCTCTCAACCCTTGACGCGGAAATATACATATCCGAGCCGAAAAGAGCACGGGCGGCGTCCTTATCCTTTATTTTGAAATCTCTTCCGCCCGAGGCGCGTTCAAGCGCGGCAATTTTGCCCGAATATTCGCAGTCGTCTTTGAAAAACTCATTGAGCGAAGCATAAAGCACTCCGCGCTCCCGCTTGCTTTTGGCAAGCTGCTCAAACGCCGTTGCCTTGCTCTCGACAAAATACAGCCCGTTTTCTTCGCCTGCGTTGACCTCGCGGCAAAGCGGAAACAGTGTTTTGATTTTTGTATAAAGCTCCGAGGGCGAAAGCTGTTCCCCGCCCGCGCCTCTCTCGGGGCAGCAGACATACAGCTTTTCGGACGCACAGCAAAACGCATTGTAGGCAATCAGCTTTTCCTCGGCAAGCTTGTATTCGCCGAAGCCGGAAAGCTCAATTCCCATCTCGCTCATTTTGCGCCTGTCCTTATCGGTCAAAGCAGAGCCCGAGGACGGAACAGCGGGGAAAACACCGTTATTTGCTCCCGCTATAAAAACAACGCGCGGAGCCACGGTTCTTATTCTGTCCGCCGAGCCTATCGTTATTTCGTCAAGCCCCTGCGGCAGACTGCCGACCGTCTGAACGCCGAGCATAAGCTCCAGCATATCGCAGACGGCGCGCGCGGTCACATTTCTGCCCCGCATAACCGTTTCGATGTTTTCAAGAATATCCGTGACAACATTCCAAAGCCTGTCAAGCTCCAGAGCCAGCCCCGTTTCGCCGTTTTTCAAAAGCTCCGATGCAAGGGAACGCAGATTTTCTGCGGCGTTTATCTTTTCCAAAAATTCATATATTGCCGAGGCGGCTTTTTCGCCCGTTGTGTCCTTTAAATTTTCTCTGAGCGTGCAGAGCGGAAGAACAATTCTCTTGCGAAGTCCGTTCAAATATTCAAGCTCCGCTTCTTCCTCCTCGCCCGCCTCGGCTCCGAAGCCCTTGGGATTTTGCGACCAATCCCCGAGCCATTCCGAGCCGCTTATTTTCCACAGGAAGCAATAATTTTCAATATCGGATATTTCTTTTTCGTTAAACCCCGCAAGCTCCGTTTTAAGATAGCGCAGAACAGCTTCGGTTGAAAAGCCGGAAGCGGCAATTCCGACCGCGCTGCTGACGAGCGCAACCACGGGTGAAGCGTCAACGGGCTGGCGGCTGTCCTCAAAAACGGAAATACCGCATTTTTTCAGCGCGCTTCTGAGCGGCGCTTCATAGGCGGAGCTGTCGCGCGCGATAACCGCAATGTCACGGCATCTCAAACCGTTTTCTCTGATAAGCTTTTTTGCCGTGCAGGCGATATATTCACATTCGGCATAGATATCCTGCGCCGTGCAGAGAGTTATGCCGTCACAGCTTTCTTCATAGACATTCGGAGCGGGCGAAAACAGCTCGCGCTCAAGCGCGGCAAGCTCGGGCGAAGCGTATCTTGTAAATTTCGGCGGAAAATTATTGAACTTGCTTCTCATTGAAAGATACTGCGGCTTTGCAACGGAAACCCCGTTTTTCTTGGCAAGCTCAATGAGCCTGTGAGCCGTGCGCTTTGTGTGAGCAAACAAATCCGTTTCGTCGTCGCTGTTTTCAAGATTATCCGTGCAAAGCGTAACATAAACCGCTTTGGCTTTTCCGAGCATACGCCCGATAACCTTGTATTCCTGAGCGGTAAAGCCTCTGAATGCATCTATAAAAACAAGGCGGTCTTTAAAATAATCGTCAAGCTCCTCCGCCTCGCAAAGCTCATCAAGCAAATCGTCGGGATTGAATCTGCTTGTCGCCGTCATTGCATCATAGGCATCGAGCACGGCAATGATATCGTTCAGCTTCATTTTAAGCAGGCTGTCGGGAGCGTCGGCAAGAGCGAGGCGCACGGAGTCGGTTGAAATCGAGTTTTGCTTGAATTCCGTGGAGAGCGCGGCAAATTCGGTTATAACGGATTTTCTGCCGATGTGCTTCCCGTAAAGGCTGAGCTTATCGGCAACGCTTTCAAGCGCAAGAGCCATAAGCGCCGCCTTTGACGAATCGTCAAGCCGTCTGCGCTCGTGGAGAGCGGGCTTGCCCACAAGCTTTTCGCCGAGGCTCGTGAAGCTGTGAACATCTATATCCGCCATAGCCGCCGCACCTATTTTGCCGAGCATTATTTTTTCACTCATAAATGAAAACTGCTCGGGAACTATGAGAGTTATTTTTTTGTATCCGCCCTCGGAGAACTGACCGATGAGGTTCATAATGTGGGTGGTTTTTCCGCCGCCCGCTCGGGCAAGAATAAGATAAAGCATCGCATACTCCTCAATAATTTTATTGTTTTTTATTATAGCACAGCCGTATGAATTTGTCAGCAGTTTTCTTTATCAAGAACTGCCGATATCCCTTTTTTAACCCGTTTTTCGGCGTTTTGGAGCGATTTCGGCTCAAAAATCCCGTTTTTTCGGATTTGCATTTATGTTTTATTTTCGTGCTCGGCGGCATTTGCTTTGTGTTATATTTTGACTTGTTGACATATATTTTTCATTGTGTTATTATAGAAATACTATTATTTAATGTTTTGAAAGGAGCAAGTCCATCATGGATGACCCCGGCCCTGCGCTGTCAATCATTCTAAAACTTTTACTTTTATTCGTTCTTATCATCGTTAATGCGTTTTTTGCAATGAGCGAAATCGCAATAATCTCGCTCAATGACGCAAAGATGCAGAAGCTTGCCGAGGAGGGCAACAAAAAAGCCAAGCAGGTAGTTAAGCTGACCGAGAATTCAAGCCGCTTTCTTTCCACAATTCAAATCGGTGTTACTCTCGCGGGCTTCCTGACCTCCGCCTCCGCTTCTCAGACCTTTGCCGATATGCTTACAAACGCTCTGATGAAAACGCCCGTTGCAGATGTTATTCCTCCGGGCGTAATTAACGGCGCTTCCGTAATTCTTATAACAATACTCACCTCTTACTTTTCGCTCGTTTTAGGCGAGCTTGCACCCAAGAGAATAGCGATGCAGATTCCCGAAAAAATATCCTTTAAGGTAGTCGGAATTCTGCTTTTCGTTGCATCGGTAACCAAGCCGTTTGTAAAGGTGCTTTCGGTTTCAACTAACGCCGTTGTGCGTCTTTTCGGCTTCGACCCCAATGCCGATGAAGAAAATGTTACCGAAGAAGAAATTCGTATGATGGTCGATGTCGGCGGCGAAAAAGGCGTTATTGAGGACACTCAGAAAGAGATGATCGATAACATATTTGAATTTGACGATCTCGACGCAGGCGATATAATGACTCACAGAACCGAAATGACGGCAATCGAGGTTACCCGCTCGCTTGAGGAGGTTGCCGAGCTTGCCATTGAAAACGGTTATTCCCGAATTCCCGTCTATGAGGATGACCCCGACAGCATAGTCGGCGTGCTTTATGCAAAGGATCTTCTTAAATATGTCGGTCACTCAATTCCCGCAGACCTTTCCATTTCAAAGGTTATGCGAAAGGCTCTTTATGTTCCCGAAACTCAGGCGTGCGGAGATCTTTTCAAGGCAATGAATGAAAGCCGCACTCAGTTTGCCGTTGTTGTTGACGAATACGGCGGCACGGCGGGCATAGTAACTCTTGAAGATGTTCTTGAATCCATCGTCGGCAACATTCAGGACGAATATGACAACGAGGAAGAAGAAATCAAGCAGATAAACGAAACCACCTTCACCGTTGACGGAACGACGGATCTCGATGAGGTTGACGAGCTTGTGGGCATTGAGCTTCCCGAGGGAGATTATGACACTCTCGGCGGCTTTGTTATCAGCCTGCTCGGATATCTGCCCGGCGAAATCGGGGAAGAACCGATTGTTGCCGAATATGAAAATCTCCGTTTTACCGTGCTTTCCATCGAAGAGCGCAGAATCGACAAAATAAAGGTTGAAATTCTGCCCGTTGAGGATGACTCGGAGAATGAAGACGAAGATGATTGATAAAATAAAAACGGGCGCCGCTCGTCTGCGGTTGCCCGTTTTAGCATAACGGAGGGAAAAAGAAATGAAAAGATTGGATATAATACCAATGCCGAACAAAGTAACCTTTCTCGGCGGTCAGGCAACGGTAAAACCTGACGAGGCGATAACCGAAATATCGCCCGTGCTCGGCGAAGAGGAATATATTCTGACCGTTGAAAAGGACGGCATCAAGCTCATAGGCGGCTCGGAGCGCGCTTTGTTTTACGGCAGGCAGACTCTGAGCCAACTCTCGGGCGAATGTCCCTGCGTTAAAATTGAGGATAAGCCCGCTTTTCCTTACCGCGGCTTTATGCTTGACACGGTGCGCCATATTTTTTCGCTTGACGAAATCAAAAAGCTTATCGACGCCGCGGCAAGCGTTAAAATGAATGTTATGCATTGGCATCTGACCGACGATCAGGGCTTCCGCTTCTTTTCGGCACGCCGACCCGAAGCCGCAGAAAAAGGCTCGGTTCGCAAAAGCTCAAATTTCGGCAAGCTTGAAGAGCACGGCGAATACGGCGGATATTTCACTCCCGAGCAGATGAAAGAAATCGTCAAATACTGCGCCGACAGATTTATCACCGTTATTCCCGAGTTTGACATTCCCGGTCACACCTCCGCGCTCATTCACGCCTATCCCGAGCTTTCCTGCACGGGCAAGCCGCTTGAAGTTAAAACCTGCCAAGGTATTTTTGACGATATCCTCTGCGCGGGAAAAGACGAAACCTTTTCGGCTATTTTCGATATTCTTTCGGATATGCTTGAAATCTTCCCGTCGGAATACATTCATATCGGCGGCGACGAGGCTCCCAAAAAGCGCTGGAAAGAATGTGAGCTTTGCCAAAAGAGAATGAAGACCGAGGGCTTAAAAAACGAGGAGGAGCTTCAGGGCTGGTTCACAAACAAAATCGTTGATTTTCTCAAAGCTAACGGCAGAAAAGCGATTGTATGGAACGAAACGCTTAAAAGCGGCATTGCTGACAGCAGCGTAACCGTTCAGATGTGGATGGACAAGAAAAAACTTTCGGTTGATTTTGCCAATAAAGGCGGCAAAATGATTAACTCCGAATTTTTCCGCTACTATTGCGATTATCCCTACGGTATGACGCCCCTGCTCAAAACCTACAAATATAACCCTGTTATAAAAGGAATAAAAGATAAGTCCTCCGTTTTGGGCGTTGAATCGCCCATCTGGACGGAATATATAAACAATTTTGATTATCTCTGCTATATGTGCTTCCCGAGATTTACCGCCGTTGCCGAAACGGGCTGGACCGAGGATAAAAACAAAAACGCCGCCGATTTTCAGCGACGCTTCCGCATTTATTCCGAGCTGCTCGAAGAAATCGGCATAAAGCCCGCCCCGCCCGAGGATTGGAATCCCACGGTGTTTGACAGGCTCAAAAAAACAGGCTCGTTCTTCTCGGGCGCATTGAGAAGAAACGGGTAAAAAAAATCCGGCCTTTTGAGCCGGATTTTTTTATTTTCTGTTAATCCTGCCGACATAGCTGAAAGCTTCCATAACCGCAATAACGGAAATGAAGCCGCAGGCGGCTATTACCGACCATTTTAGGTCAATCGCTCCGTGCCGAAGATTGTCAATCGTTGCTTCAAGGCAGATAAGATAGAGCGCACATTCAAGAGACAAAAACGAGAAAATATGAAGTCCCCTGATTTTTTGCCCGCCTATCAGCGCAACATCAAGCGCAATGAAAAACGCGGTTAAAACAAACATCGGCAGCGCAACCTTTGAAAAACCGATGAAGTGTCCGGTTTTGCTCGCTATGTAAAAAACATAGCACATTATCGAGCCGAAGCAGATAAGCGCGGTAACAAGCGGCGGAGTTATCCGCAAAATCGGAAATACCGAAAGCACCCACACAACCGCAAGCGCACCCACAACATAGCCGAACCAATAATCGTATTTGTCAAAAACAAGGTCAACCGCAATGCAGATGCTCGCGGGGAAAACCAAAAGGGCGGTAAATATCGCCGCGTAGCTCTTTGAAAACTTACCCGGAGCTTTAAGCACGGGCTCGCTGACCTTTTCTGCCTTTACCTGCGGAGCGTCGCCGCTGCAATCGGGGCAAACGGTTACGCCCTCCGGCAGCTGTCTGCCGCATTTGGAACAATACATAAGTCATTCCTCCTTACAGCTTTTATTATACATACCTTACGGTAAAAATCAACATAAAAAAGTGAATTTGACAAACAATTAATAGTGTTGTAATATATATCTGAAATTTATAAGCCCGTTTCCGAAAAAGTCTCTCGGCAGTTCGGAAACTTTCAGAGAGGATGTTAATTTATGGCTGTATTCAAACCTTTTAAAGCGGTTCGCCCCGTTCCCGAATATGCGGATAAGGTTGCCGCTCTCCCCTATGATGTTATGAACAGCGCGGAAGCTGCGGAAATGGTTAAGGGCAACCCCTGCTCGTTTCTTCATGTTGACAAAGCGGAAATAGATCTGCCCGCAGGCACGGATATTTATTCGGAGCAGGTTTATCTGAAAGCAAGAGAAAATCTCGATAAGCTTGTTGCCGACGGAGTTTGCAAGCAGGATGAAGAAAACAGATTTTATATCTACCGTCAGATAATGAACGGCAGAAGCCAGACAGGACTTGTCGGCTGCGTGTCAATAGACGATTATATCAATAATATTATTAAGAAGCACGAGCTTACGAGAGCCGACAAGGAGGCTGACAGAATCAACCATGTTGATTACTGCGACGCCAACACCGGCCCCATCTTTCTGACATACCGCCCGCAGGCGGAAATCTCCGAAACCGTTAAGGCGTGGAAAGAGACTCGCAAGCCCGTCTACGATTTTGTTACCGATGACGGAATAGCAAACACGGTATGGGTCATCGACGAGCAGGAGACAATCGAAAAAATTTCAAAGCTTTTCGCCGATGTTGATTATCTCTACATTGCCGACGGTCATCACAGAGCCGCCTCCGCCGTTAAGGTCGGTCTTAAACGCAGAGAGCAGTTCCCCGATTATGACGGCAGCGAGGAATTTAACCGTTTCCTTGCCGTGCTTTTCGCCTGCGACGAGCTTGAAATAATGGATTACAACAGAGTTATTAAAGATTTAAACGGCTTTACCGCCGAAGAATTCATCGGCAAAATCGGTGAAAAATTCACCGTTGAGCCCGTCGGAGAAGCGGCTTACAAGCCCGCCGAGGCTCACACCTTCGGTATGCTCCTTAACGGAAAATGGTATAAGCTCACCGCCAAGAGCGGAACCTTTGACGAAACCGACCCCGTTGCCTCTCTCGATGTTTCGATTTTGCAAAGCAATCTGATTTCTCCCGTTCTCGGCATTGATGACCCGAGAACCGACAAACGCATCGATTTTGTGGGAGGCATCAGAGGTCTCGGAGAGCTTGAGCGCAGAGTTAAAGAAGATATGTGCCTCGCTTTCTCAATGTATCCCACAACTCTTGAGGAGCTTATGAGCATTGCCGACGCCGGGCAGATTATGCCCCCAAAATCCACATGGTTTGAGCCAAAGCTCCTGAGCGGACTTTTCATTCATAAGTTAAAATAATGATAAATCATCCTTTCGCGGACAAAATATTCCCGAAAGGATGATTTTATGAATAAGGCGGCTTTTTTTGACACAAAGCCCTATGACAGAATTTATTTTGACGCTCTGAAAAATGATTACGGCGTTGAAATAGAGTATTTTGAATCAAAGCTCAATCCCCGAACCGCCGTTATGGCAAAGGGTGCAAAAGCGGTAATAGCTTTTGTAAACGACGATGTGGGAGCAGAAACGATATCCGTGCTCAAAGAAAACGGCGTTGAAATAATCGCAATGCGCTGTGCGGGCTACAACAATGTTGACCTTGCCGCGGCAAAGGGTGTTATGCCCGTTGTGCGCGTTCCCGAATATTCTCCTCATGCCGTTGCCGAGCACGCTCTCGCCCTGCTTTTAACGCTCGTGCGCAAAACTCACAAGGCATATATCCGCACAAGGGATTATAATTTCAGCCTAAACGGCTTTGTTGGCTTTGACCTGCACGGCAAAACCCTCGGAGTTATCGGCACGGGCAAAATCGGTATGACCTTTGTTGAAATATGCCGCGGATTGGGAATGAATGTTATCGCCTATGACCCGTTCCCCACTCAAAGCTCGCTTGAATATGTTCCTCTTGAGGAGCTGTTTGAACGCTCTGATGTTATTTCGCTCCATTGCCCGCTAACAAGCGAAACCTATCACATTATCAACGGCTATTCTTTAAAGCTTATGAAAGACAGAGTGTTTATTCTCAACACCTCGCGCGGCGCGCTGATTGACAGCGAAGCTCTGATTGCCGCCATCAAAAGCGGCAAAATAGGCGGAGCGGGGCTTGATGTTTATGAGGAAGAAAGCGAATTCTTTTATGAGGATTTATCCGAAAGCATATTGAAAGACGATGTGCTCTCGCGGCTGATAACCATGCCGAATGTTCTTATCACCTCGCATCAGGCTTTTCTGACTCATGAAGCGCTGAAACGCATAGCAGAAATAACGCTCGGCAATCTTAAAAGCTTTTTCGGCGGCGAAGCGCTTGCCAACGAAATCGTTTCAAAGAAAAAGGTTATTCTTAACGGCTGAGACAGGCGGGGCAAGCTTCCCGCCCGCCTGCCTGCGGCTGTTTAGTTACATATGCACAAAGCGGCAGATTTATTTGTGAATTGTTGCATAAATTCTGCCGATAATTCGATATTATGCAAATTTTGCTTGACTTTATGCAATTATAGCCGTATAATTATGCATACATTGTTTTTGAGGTATCAGTTATGAAAAAGATTAAGGTTTTTATTGACGGAAAAGAAGGCACAACGGGTCTGAGAATTTTTGAGCGGCTCGCCTGCCGTGATGACATAGAGCTTATGACCTTGAGCGAGGAAATGAGAAAAGACGCAGGCGCAAGAAAGCAGGCGCTCAATTCCTGCGATATCGCTTTTCTCTGCCTGCCTGATGCGGCGGCTCAGGAAGCGGTTTCAATGATTGAAAATCCCGAGGTCAAGGTAATCGACGCTTCAACGGCTCACCGAACCCTGCCCGGCTGGGCTTACGGTTTCCCCGAGCTTTCTCCCGCTCATTTTGAAAAGATAAAATCGTCAAAGCGCGTTGCCGTTCCCGGCTGCCACGCAAGCGGCTTTATCGCCCTTGTTTATCCTCTGACAGCATCGGGGCTTCTGCCCGCCGATTCGCTCCTGACCTGCCATTCAATAACGGGTTACAGCGGCGGCGGCAAAAAGATGATAGCGCAGTATGAAGGCGCGGCGCGTGAAGCGTTTCTCAATTCTCCCCGCCAATACGGCTTGACTCAGCAGCACAAGCATCTTAAAGAGATGAAAGCGATAACGGGAATTGAGAACGAGCCGATATTCTGCCCCATTGTTGCGGATTTTTACAGCGGCATGGCAGTAAC
Organism: Clostridiaceae bacterium; assembly: GCA_016297555.1. Classification (GTDB taxonomy): domain Bacteria; phylum Bacillota; class Clostridia; order Oscillospirales; family Acutalibacteraceae; genus CAG-177. The sequence continues at coordinate 5,098 of JAEDGK010000018.1, read as the reverse complement.
CGTTCCCCTGTTTGCCTCTCAGCTTTCGGGCGGAAAAGGAATTGAAGATATAATAAATGTTTATAAAAATACATACGACACGGATTTTGTAAAATACACCGAGGACACGGGTGCCGACGCAATGTTCTGCGCTCAGAGCATGAGCGGGCGCGACGGCATGGAAATTCTCGTCAAGGGCAATTCGGAGCGAATACTCCTGCTCGCAAGATATGACAATCTCGGAAAGGGCGCATCGGGCGCCGCTGTTGAATGTATGAATATTCTTATGGGTGCAGATCCCAAAACGGGTCTTAACCTCTGATTTTGAAAGGAAATAAATCAATATGAAACAGATTTCGGGCGGCGTATGCGCCGCAAAGGGATTTTCCGCAAGCGGAGTTCATTGCGGAATAAGAAAAAATAAAACAAAAAAAGACCTCGCTCTGATATTCAGCGAAAAAAAAGCGGCTGCCGCCTGCGTTTACACAACCAATCTTGTTAAAGGCGCGCCGATTGCCGTTACCAAAGCCAATGTTGCCGACGGCTTTGCACAGGCGGTTATATGCAACAGCGGCAATGCCAACACCTGCAACGCAAACGGAGTTGAAATTGCCGAGGAAATGTGCGCTCTCATTTCAAAAGAGCTTAACATAAGTGATAAAGACATAATCGTTGCTTCAACGGGCGTTATCGGTCAGCCTCTTGACATTGAACCGATTGCAAAGGGTATTCCGAGCCTTGCAAGTGAGCTTTCGGCAAACGGAAGCGAAAGCGCGGCGGCGGCTATTATGACGACCGATACAAAAGAAAAAAGCGTAGCCTTTTCTTTCAATATCGGAGGAAAGGAATGTAAAATCGGCGGCATTGCCAAGGGGTCGGGAATGATTCATCCCAATATGGCAACAATGCTTGTTTTTGTTACCACAGACGCGGCAATTTCACCCGAAATGCTTCAAAAAGCTCTGAGTGAGGATGTCAAGGATTCTTTCAATATGATAAGCATTGACGGCGACACCTCAACAAACGATATGGTGTCCGTTTTGGCAAACGGACTTGCCGGCAACGCCGAAATCACCTGCGAGGGCGCGGATTTCGACGAATTCAAAAAGGCTCTGAGCGCAGTAACCACCCGCCTTTGCAGAATGATAGCGGGCGACGGCGAGGGAGCCACAAAGCTGCTTGAATGTATCGTAAGCGGCGCGGAATCAAAAGAAACAGCCGTTACCGTTTCAAAATCCGTCATCTGCTCATCTCTTTTCAAGGCGGCTATGTTCGGCGCGGATGCGAATTGGGGCAGAGTTCTCTGCGCGATAGGTTACAGCGGCGCGTGCGTGGATGTTGAAAAAATCGATGTTTCCTTTAAATCGGCGGCAGGCGAAATCGCTGTTTGCAAAAACGGCTCGGGAATAGATTTCTCGGAGGAGCTTGCCAAAAAAATACTGACGGAAAACGAAATTCAAATCCTTATCAATCTCAACAGCGGCAGCGCAAGCGCAACCGCATGGGGCTGTGATTTAACATATGACTATGTTAAAATCAACGGCGATTACAGAACTTGAGGAGGCAATCAAATGGAAATTTCCAACGCACTCAGAGGAAAGGTGCTCGTTGAAGCGCTTCCCTATATTCAAAAATATTCGGGCAAAATCGTTGTTATAAAATACGGCGGAAACGCTATGATAAACGAGGAGCTTAAAGACGCCGTTATGGGCGATATCGCTTTGCTCTCCCTGATAGGAATAAAGGTTGTTCTCGTTCACGGCGGCGGTCCCGAAATTACGGATATGCTCAAAAAGGTCGGCAAAAAGAGCGAATTTGTTGACGGACTGCGCGTAACCGATAAAGAAACCGCCGATATAGTTCAGATGGTGCTTGCTGGCAAGGTCAATAAAAGCCTTGTTGCTCTGCTCGGCAGGCTCGGCTGCAAGGCTGTCGGGCTTTGCGGCGCGGACGGCGCGCTCATAACCGCAAAGGCAATGGACAAAAAGCTCGGCTTCGTCGGAGAAATAACCGATGTTAACCCCGAGCCGATAAACGATTTGCTTGCCTGCGGCTACATACCCGTTATATCCACAACGGGCTGTGACTCCGACGGAAATGTTTATAACATCAACGCCGACACCGCCGCCGCAAGAATTGCGGGCGTTCTCAAGGCTGAAAGTATGATTTCAATGACCGACATTGCGGGTATTCTGCGCGATATGAACGACCCGTCAACGCTTATTCCCAAAATCTATGTCAGCGACATTCCCCAGCTTGTCAACGAGGGCATAATCTCGGGCGGAATGATTCCGAAAATCGATTGCTGCCGCGAGGCAATCCGCCGCGGAGTTAAAAGGGTTTTCATCATCGACGGCAGAGTATCACACTCTCTGCTCATAGAAACACTCACCGATGAGGGGCTCGGAACAATGTTTGTTCAAGGATAAGAAAGGATACAAAATGAATACTTTTGAAAAAGACAGTCAATTCATCGCCAATACTTATGCCCGTTTTCCCGTTGAGCTTTCGGAGGGCAACGGCTCTCTGCTTTACGGCGAGGACGAAAAGGAATATATCGATTTGGGCAGCGGCATTGCCGTTAACACCTTCGGAGCGGCGGACGATGAATGGCTTGAAGCAATAACCGTTCAGGCTTCAATGCTCGGACACACCTCAAATCTTTATTACACAAAGCCCTGCGCCGAGCTTGCCGCAATGCTCTGCGAAAGAACGGGCATGAAAAAGGTATTTTTCTCAAATTCGGGCGCGGAAACAAACGAATGTGCCATTAAAGCCGCCCGCCTTTGGGCTTTGAAAAACAAGGGCGAGGGCAATTCTACCATAATTACGCTCAAAAACAGCTTCCACGGCAGAACGATAACAACGCTCGCCGCCACGGGGCAGGACAGTTTCCACAAGGACTTTGGTCCGTTTACTCCCGGCTTTGTTTACGCCGAGGCAAATAATCTTGACAGCGTGCGCGAGCTTGCGGAAAGCAACGGCTGCGCGGCTGTTATGATGGAAACGATTCAGGGCGAGGGCGGCGTTTGCCCGCTGACGGAGGAATTCGTCAAAGGCGTATGCGCGCTTGCCGAGGAAAAGAATATGCTCGTCATCATCGACGAGGTTCAAACGGGCAACGGCAGAACGGGCAAGCTTTACAGCTATATGAATTACGGCATAACGCCCGATATCGTTTCAACCGCAAAGGGTCTTGCGGGCGGTCTGCCGCTCGGCTGCACAATGCTCGGCGAAAAGGTCAAGGACACCTTAACCCCCGGCTCTCACGGCTCAACCTTCGGCGGCAACCCAATCTGCTGCGCAGGCGCAATCAGCATTCTTTCGAGAATTGACGATGAGCTTCTCGACGGAGTCAGCAAGCGGAGCGAATACATTATCTCCCGTCTTTCCGCCTGCAAGGGCGTTAAGAGCATAACGGGAAAGGGGCTTATGCTCGGCATTGAGTGCGAAAAGCCCGCCAAGGAGGTTATCGCCTCCGCTATGGAAAAGGGCGTGCTTGTGCTCAGCGCAAAAACCAAGGTGCGCCTGCTTCCGCCTCTGAACATTCCGTTTGAGCTTCTCGAGCTTGCAATGGATAAGCTGATTGAAGCTATTGAAGAATAAACATTTTAATTCGGCACGGCAAGATAAATGACCGCTTTTTGCGGCATAAATCTGCCGTGCCGTTGCTTTTTGTTTACAGAAAATTTGTTGATATTGCCCCGCCGAAAACGTATAATGGCTTTATAACCGTGATTTCAGAGGTACGATATGAAAAAAATAATGATAATTGACGATGATGTGTATATCGGAAATATGCTTCAAGAAACGCTTGAAAAGCGAGGCTTCGGCGACTGCATAGAGGCAGTTTGGGGAATCGGCAGAAAAATCGACGGGGCTGGGGCTTGCAATTTCACGAAGTCTCACAGAGAGTATGGGCGGCAGCATTTCCGCCGATTACCGCGGCGGCAGGCTCGAAATATCGCTTTATTTTCCTTATCAGGCAAAATAACTGTTGATTATTCATTCTGTTTATGATATTATGTGCAAGTATCATTTTTGAATATGCATAAGAAGGGGAATAATCAATATGCCGAAATATCTCATCGTCAACGCAGACGATTACGGAATGTGCAGCAGTGCAAATATCGCCGTTCAGGAGCTTTTCAAGGGCGGCTTTCTAAAATCCTCAACCGTTATGATGCCCTGCCCCGCCGCAGAGGAAGCTGTTCGGTTTTCGGTTGAAAATCCGCAATATGCCATCGGTATCCATACCACTCTGACAAGCGAATGGAAAACCTACCGCTGGAAACCGCTGACCGACGGCAAAACCCTTGTTGATAAAGACGGCTTTATGTGGCACGAAAGTGACGAGGTTGAAAAGCACGCATCAGCCAAAGAAATAGAAGCTGAGGTAAGAGCGCAGATTGACCTTGCTCACAGCATGGGTATGAAGCCCTCTCATATCGACAACCATATGGGCTCGCTTTACGGTCACCATACGGGTCGCCTCGGGCTATCTAAGCTCGCTCTTAAAATATGCGGTGATTACGGCTATTCTTACAGACTTTACACCTCTCATGACAAGCGAATCTGCCCGAAGGGCGTTCCGTATTTTCTTTACAGCGCCATAACCCTGCTCTCAAAACATTGGGGCAAAAAATATCATGTCATTATGCCCGACTATCTCCTTTTCCCCGATTGGAACAACGATATGCGAAAGAGCTATGAAACATACCGTGATACAATCCTTAAAATATGGACGGATTTGCCCGACGGAGTTACGGAAACCTTTATTCATCCCGCAGTTGAAAGCGATGAGATTAAAGGCATAACCGCTCTGTGGCGCGACAGAGTTTGGGAATATGAGCTGATGAAAGACCCCTATACTCACGAATACCTCAAAAATCACGGCGTGGAGCTGATAAGCTACCGCGAAATGATTGAAATGAAAGGCGGAAAAGCGCGCTGATGCGTTAAAAGGCAGAGAATTCTCTGCCTTTTTTTGATTTGGTATTGCTTTTGTTCCAAGTCTGGAATATAATAATATTAGTTTTGAAAGAAAGCAAGGCGAAGACTATGTTAGCTTATATGACCGCGAATGAGGCTGCTGAAAAATGGAATATATCTCACAGAC
>JAEDGK010000017.1 GCA_016297555.1 Clostridiaceae bacterium | reverse complement strand
CTTGAAATCGCAGCGGCTTTCGACATTGACGAAAGCAAATGCACAGGGTCAAAGCCTGTTTATAACATCTCCCGATTTAAAGAATTCTGTGAGAAAGAAGACATAAAAATCGGAATTATAACCGTGCCTGCGTCAGCCGCACAGCAAGTATGCGATTTGATTTGTGAAACGCCTATAAAAGCTGTTTGGAGCTTTGCTCCGACACATCTTAATGTTCCCGAAGGCGTTACCGTGCAATATGAAAATATGGCGGCTTCGCTTGCCAACATTTCCTGCAGAATTGACTGACACAAAACAACTTTTAAAATTTGTAAAAACGGCAAAAGGAGATATATCATGGAAAAGAATTACACGATTGTAGACAGCGTTGAAACTCTTGAAGCGGCTATTGCCAAGGTAAGAGCCGCCCAGAAAGAATTTGCTGCCTATTCACAGGAGCAGGTGGATAAAATCTTTCTTGCAGCGGCAATCGCCGCTGACAAAATGCGTATTCCTCTCGCAAAAGCGGCTGTTGAAGAAACGGGAATGGGCATTGTTGAAGACAAGGTTATTAAAAATCACTATGCCGCCGAATATATTTACAACGCTTACAAAAACACAAAAACCTGCGGAGTAATTGAAGAGGACAAGGCTTACGGCATAAAGAAAATTGCCGAGCCTATCGGCGTTATCGCCGCTGTTATTCCGACAACCAACCCTACATCAACCGCAATTTTTAAAACCCTGATTGCTCTCAAAACAAGAAACGGCATTATTATCAGCCCGCATCCGAGAGCAAAGAATTCCACAATTAAAGCCGCAAAGGTTGTTCTTGAAGCGGCAGTTGCCGCAGGTGCTCCCGAGGGCATTATTGATTGGATAGATGTTCCCAGCCTTGATATGACTAATCTTGTTATGAAAGAGGCTGATATAATTCTCGCAACCGGCGGTCCCGGAATGGTTAAAGCGGCTTACTCAAGCGGCAAACCCGCTCTCGGCGTCGGCGCGGGCAACACTCCCGCCATTATCGACAGCTCGGCTGATATTCTTCTCGCCGTTAACTCTGTTATTCACTCAAAAACATTTGATAACGGTATGATATGCGCTTCTGAGCAGTCCGTTATTATTCATAAAGATATCTATTCGGCGGTTAAAAAGGAATTTGCGGCAAGAGGCTGTTATTTCCTTAATGATTCCGAAACCGAAAAGGTCAGAAAAACAATCCTCATTAACGGCGCTCTCAACGCCAAAATCGTCGGTCAAAAGGCTCACACAATAGCCGCTATTGCCGGCGTAACCGTTCCTGAGGATACTAAAATACTGATTGGCGAAGTTGAAAGCGTTGATATTTCCGAGGAATTTGCTCACGAAAAGCTTTCTCCCGTTCTTGCAATGTATAAGGCAAAAAGCTTTGAGGATGCGCTTGATAAAGCCGAGCAACTTGTTGCCGACGGCGGCTACGGACACACCTCATCACTTTATGTAAACGCCGTTACCGAAAAAGAAAAAATCGATGCTTTTGCTGCGAGAATGAAAACCTGCCGAATTCTTGTTAATACACCTTCTTCACACGGCGGAATAGGCGATCTTTATAACTTCAAGCTTGCTCCCTCGCTCACTCTCGGCTGCGGCTCATGGGGCGGAAACTCCGTTTCCGAAAATGTCGGAGTCAAGCATTTACTTAACATTAAAACCGTTGCTGAAAGAAGGGAAAATATGCTGTGGTTCAGAGCGCCCGAAAAGGTTTATATCAAAAAAGGCTGTCTGCCCGTTGCTCTTGCAGAGCTCAAAGATGTAATGAATAAGAAAAAGGCGTTTGTTGTAACCGACAGCTTCCTTTACAAAAACGGTTACACAAAGGCAATTACCGATAAGCTCGATGAAATGGGCATAGTTCATACAACATTCTATAATGTTGCTCCCGACCCGACTCTCGCCAGTGCAAGAGAAGGCGCAGCGCAGATGACATCATTTGAGCCCGATGTAATCATTGCCGTAGGCGGCGGCTCGGCTATGGACGCCGCAAAAATTATGTGGGTGCTTTACGAGCATCCCGAAGCCGACTTTATGGATATGGCAATGCGTTTCTCTGATATCAGAAAGAGAATTTACACTTTCCCGAAGATGGGCGAAAAGGCATATTTCATTGCCGTTCCCACCACCGCAGGCACAGGCAGCGAGGTAACTCCCTTTGCCGTTATTACCGACGAAAAGAGCGGCGTTAAATATCCGCTTGCCGATTACGAGCTTATGCCCGATATGGCTATCGTTGATGCGGATTTGATGATGAACGCTCCCAAGGGTCTTACAAGCGCTTCGGGTATCGATGCTGTTACCCACGACCTTGAAGCCTATGCCTCAATGCTCGCAACTGACTATACCGACGGTCTTGCGCTTCGCTCGCTCAAGATGATTTTTGAAAATCTTCCCGCCGCTTATGACAACGGACCCAATGACCCTGTTGCCAGAGAAAAAATGGCTAATGCCGCCACGATGGCAGGTATGGCTTTTGCAAATGCCTTCCTTGGCGTATGCCACTCAATGGCGCATAAGCTCGGCGCTTTCCATCATCTGCCTCACGGCGTTGCAAATGCGCTTATGATAGACGAGGTTATCCGCTTCAATTCAAGTGAAAAGCCCGTAAAAATGGGCACATTCCCGCAGTACGACCATCCTCATACGCTTAACAGATATGCTCAGGTTGCCGATTATCTCGGCATTAAAGGCAAGAATGACACCGAAAAGGTTGAAAATCTGATAAAGGCAATTGACGAACTCAAAGAAAAGGTCGGCATTAAAAAGACAATCCGTGATTACGGCATTGATGAGCAGGATTTCCTTGACAGGCTTGATGAAATGACCGAGCAGGCTTTTGACGATCAGTGCACGGGCGCCAATCCGCGCTATCCTCTTATGAGCGAAATTAAGCAGATGTATCTCAACGCATATTACGGAACAAGCGAAAGAGTCTAAGGGAGGCAGAAACAATGAATTTAGACAGAATTATTGCAGTCAGAAACAGCAAAACAGTTTATCGTGACGGCGGAAAAACTTATAAAGTATTTGATTCAGAGTTTAAAAAATCCGATATTCTCAACGAGGCTCTTAATCAGTCAATCGTTGAGGAAACAGGGCTTGACATTCCTAAGCTTTTAGAGGTTACAACTCTTGACGGCAAGTGGGTTATTGTTTCGGAATACATTTCGGGCAAAACTCTTGACAGGCTTATGCAGGAAAATCCCGATAAAAAAGATGAGTATCTTGAAATGTTCGTTGATCTCCAGATTAAAATGCAGTCAATGAAGGCTCCCGGGCTCCGCAAGCTCAAGGATAAAATGAATCAGAAGATTTCTCAGGCGGATATTGACGCCACAACGAGATATGACCTTCACACCCGCCTTGAATCAATGCCCAAGCACAACAAGCTTTGCCACGGCGATTTCAACCCCTCAAACATTATCGTTTCCGATGACGGAAAGCCCTATATTATTGACTGGTCACACGCCACTCAGGGCAACGCCTCGGCAGATGTTGCAAGAACCTATCTTCTGTTCTGGCTCAGCGGCGATATAGAAACTGCAGAAAAATATCTTGACCTTTTCTGCAAAAAGAGTGATACGGCAAAGCAATACATTCAAAAATGGCTTCCCATTGTTGCGGCGTCTCAGTCCGTTAAAGGCAAGCCCGAGGAGAGGCAGTTCCTGCTCTCGTGGGCTACGGTAGTTGATTACGAATAATCCTAATTAATGGAGGGAAACTTAATGAAAATAACGGTTTGTATTGGCAGTTCCTGCCATCTTAAAGGCTCAAGGCAGATTGTTGAAGAGCTTCAGTATCTTGTTGCAAAGAATAACCTTAAAGAAAAGGTTGAGCTCGGCGGAACATTCTGTATGGGAGACTGCAAAAACGGCGTTTGCGTAACGCTTGACGACAAAAAGTTTTCTTTGACTCCCGAAACAACGGCGGAGTTCTTTGAGAAAGAAGTATTGGCAAAGGTGTGAGCAGCAGATGATAGTTCAGATTTGCGTCGGAAGCTCCTGCCATCTCAAGGGCTCCGAGGAAATTGTGCGTCTGCTGAATGAAAAGATATCAGAAAATGGCCTGCAAGATGAAATAACCCTTGCAGGCAGTTTCTGCATAGGCAGATGCAGCAGAACGGGCGTAACCGTTCAGATTGACGATGAAGTTGTCACCGGAGTTACGGTTGACGGCTTTAATGAATTTTTCGATAAGTATATCCTAAAAAACGGGGAGGCGTAAGCTTTGGCAGAATTCTTGAAGCTTAAAAAATCCAACTGCAAAAACTGTTATAAATGTATTCGCCATTGCCCTGTAAAATCAATCAGATTTTCCGGCAATCAGGCTCATATAGTTCCCGAGGAATGTATTCTCTGCGGTCAATGCTTTGTAGTATGTCCTCAGGATGCAAAAGAAATTTCGGATTCAACCGAGCTTGTTAAAGTTCTTATACAGTCCGGAAGTCCCGTCATTGCGAGTGTTGCCCCGTCCTTCATTGCAAATTATGAGGGAGTCGGAATAGAAAGCCTCAGAGCTGCTCTTAAAAAGCTCGGCTTTGCCGATGCGGAAGAAACTGCAATCGGTGCAACAATAGTAAAAAAAGAATATGAAAGAATTCTCAGAGAAGACGGCAGAGATGTTCTCATTTCATCATGCTGCCATTCCGTTAATCTGCTTATTCAGAAATACTATCCCGGTGCTCTGCCTTATCTTGCTGATGTTCTTTCTCCCATGCAGGCACACTGTACCGACATTAAAAAGCGTATGCCGGATGCAAAAACGGTCTTCATCGGTCCCTGCGTTGCCAAAAAAGACGAGGCTGACAGAAGCAACGGCATTGTTGACGGCGTTTTGACCTTTGAGGAGCTGACAAGGTGGCTTGACAGCGAGGGGATAGAGCTTGAGAAAAAAGTTGAATTTGATAATAAAACGAGAGCGAGAATATTCCCCACAACAGGCGGTATACTCAAATCAATGACCGAAAAGCTGACCGATTACAGTTACATTGCCATTGACGGTGTTGATAACTGCATTGCTGCTCTTAATGAGATTTCCGACGGCCGTTTACATAATTGCTTTATTGAAATGTCCGCCTGCCACGGAAGCTGCATCGGAGGTCCCGTAATGGAAAAATATCACAGAACTCCCGTCAGAGATTTTGCCGCAGTATCGGGATATTCGGGTGAAAAAGACTTCAACGTGGCTCAGCCCGCTAAAGAGGCTCTTTCAAAAGAATTTGAATTCATTCTTCAAAGGAAAACCAAACCCTCTGAAATTGAAATCCGTCAGGCTCTTGCCAAAATGGGCAAAACCAAACCCGAGGATGAGCTTAACTGCGGTTCCTGCGGCTACAATACCTGCCGTGAAAAAGCGGAAGCAATCATCGCAGGTAAAGCTGAGATTTCAATGTGCCTGCCTTTCCTTAAAGACAGGGCAGAGAGCTTTTCTGATAATATAATCAACAACACACCCAACGGTATTATAGTGCTCAACGAAGCTCTTGAGGTTCAGCAAATAAACGCCGCTGCCTGCCGTATTATGAATATCCGTATGCCGTCCGATGTTATGGGTGAACCGATAGTCAGAATTCTTGACCCTGCAGTATTTTTGCAGGTTAAGTCGGGTCATCAGACAATATCGGGTCGCAGAGTTTATCTTGCCGAATACGAAAAATATGTTGAGCAAACGGTTGTTTATGATAAAGACCATATAATCATCTGCATTATGCGCGATGTTACAGACGAAGAAATGCAGCGTGAAAAGAAAGAAAGAATCAGCCAAAGCACCGTTGAAATAGCCGATAAGGTTGTTGAAAAGCAGATGAGAATTGTTCAGGAGATAGCGTCTCTGCTCGGTGAAACCGCAGCCGAAACAAAAATCGCGCTGACAAAGCTTAAGGAGTCGATATCCGATGAATAATCTTTGCGCTGATATTGGATACAGAAGCATTAATCATGTCGGCGAAGAGCTTTGCGGCGACCATGTTGATGTTATTGAAGCTGACGACAGCTCAACGGTTGTAGTTCTTGCCGACGGTCTGGGAAGCGGCGTAAAAGCCAGTATTCTTTCAACCCTGACTTCTAAAATAATTTCAACAATGATTTCAAGCGGTCTTTCGGTTGAGGACTGTGTTGACACAATCGCCGCAACTCTGCCTGTTTGCTCGGTTCGCGGTGTTGCATATTCAACCTTTACCATAATTCAGATTGTCGATAACGAATATGCCCGCATTTTTCAATACGACAATCCGCTTGTTATTCTGCTCAGAGACGGCAAAAACTTTGATTATCCCAAAACCGAGCTTAATATAGGCGGCAAAAAGATTTACAGCTCTTATATTAAGCTTGAAGAAAACGATGTTTTCATTACAATGAGCGACGGCTGCCCCCATGCGGGAATAGGAATGGCTTTCAATTTTGGCTGGAAGCGGGAAGACATCATTGATTATATGGAAACCTTTTACGATGTAGGCTTTACGGCAAAAACGCTTGCCACAATTCTGATTGACGAGTGCAACAAGCTTTACGGCGAAAAGCCGGGAGACGATACAACCGCCGCGGTTATCCGAATCAGAAAGCGCGAACCGATGAATTTGCTGTTCGGTCCGCCGTCAAACAGAGATGACTGCGATAAAATGATGTCGCTGTTTTTCTCAAAGGAAGGCAAGCACATCATATGCGGCGGAACAACATCTTCCATTGCCGCAAAATATCTTGGCAAGCCTGTTGTTCCGACTCTTGATTTCGTTGATAAGGAAGTGCCTCCGATTGCCACCATTGAGGGAGTTGACCTTGTAACCGAGGGTGTTATAACAATCAATAAGGTTTTAACCTATGCCAAGGACTATCTCGGCACTAATGAGCTTTATTCCGTTTGGGGCTATCAGCGTGACGGAGCGTCAATGATATGCCGCCTGCTTTTTGAGGAAGCAACAGATATTAATTTCTATGTCGGCAGAGCGATTAATCCCGCTCATCAAAACCCGGACTTGCCGATAAACTTCAGCATAAAAATGCAGCTTGTCAAAGAGCTTTCGGAATGTCTTCGCCAGATGGGTAAAAGAATCAAGGTGAGCTATTTCTAAGGAGGAAAAAACACATGAGAAAATTTGACACAAAGGTGCAGTATCTTAAATATAAGGTTCTGCGCGAGGTTGCAAGGCGCGCATGGAGCGGAAAGCTCATTGAAGAGGTTCTTGATATTCCCAAAGCAATAGTCAGCGGAAACACTCCGACCATGAGATGCTGCGTTTATAAAGAAAGAGCCATTCTTGCGGAACGCGTTAAGCTCGCAATGGGCGGCGATAAGAATAATCCGAATGTAATAGAAGTAATCGATATTGCCTGTGATGAGTGCCCCATGGGCGGCTACGAGGTAACTCAGTCATGCCGCGGCTGCCTTGCTCACAGGTGCGAAGATGTTTGCAAGAGGGGAGCCATCAGCTTTGACCGTGACCATGTTGCACATATTGACAAATCGAAATGTGTGGAATGCGGTCAGTGTGCAAAGGTTTGCCCTTACGGCGCCATTGCCGACTTTAAGCGCCCTTGTGAACGCTCCTGCAAAATCAAAGCAATCAAAATGAGCGAAACCAAAGCGGCGAGCATTGACAATAATAAGTGCATTTCCTGCGGCGCGTGCGTATATCAATGTCCGTTTGGAGCAATTTCTGATAAATCGTTTATTCTTAATGTAATTGACGATATTATCAAAAGTGAAAACAACTCCAAGTATAAAGTTTATGCAGTTGTTGCGCCCTCAATTTCGAGCCAGTTCACATATGCCAAGCTCGGGCAGGTAATAAAAGGTATAAAAGAGCTCGGTTTTTATTCGGTAGTGGAAGCGGCTCTCGGAGCTGATATGGTTGCTTTCAGCGAAGCAAAAGAGCTTGCCGAAAAAGGCTTTTTAACAAGCTCCTGCTGCCCTGCATTTGTTCAATATGTTAAAACTCAGTTTCCTCAGCTTGCCGAGCATATTTCTCATAATCTTTCGCCTGCCGCAACCATTTCAAAATACATAAAAGAGACAGACCCCGGCTCAAAAGTAATTTTTATCGGTCCCTGCACTGCAAAAAAATCGGAGTTTCAGAAGCCGGAAGTCAAGCCCTATATCGATTCTGTTATAACCTTTGAAGAGCTTCAGGCTCTGTTTGACAGCCGTGATATTGATATAATGACTCTTGAAGAAGATGTGCTTGATAACGCCTCTTATTACGGCAGAATTTTTGCAAGAAGCGGCGGACTTACTGATGCGGTTACTCAGGCTCTTAAAGAACACGGCATAACCGATTTTGATTTTAAACCCGTTTCGTGCGACGGTATTGAAGCTTGCAGAACAGCGTTGCTCAAAGCGTCCAAAAATGTTCTCGGCGGCAATTTCATTGAGGGTATGGCTTGCGTTGGCGGTTGCATAGGCGGCGCGGGATGCCTTACTCACGGCGAAAAGAACAAAAATGAAGTTGATGCCTACGGTATGGAGGCTATGGAAAAAAGCATTAAGGATGCTATCGGTATTCTTAACTTGACATAATTGTTGATTTCTGTTATTATTTTATTGGTATTTTATACAGTCAAAATCTATCAAAAAAACTTATCAGAGGTGAAAATCCATGGACACAAAAGCAATGTTTAAAATCGGTTACGGACTTTATGTTCTCACCGCTCAGGAAAACGGCTTTGACAACGGATGCATTATCAACACCGTTTCACAGGTTACTTCAACACCCAACAGAATTTCGATAGCAGTTAATAAGGTGAACAAAACGCATGATATGATTCTCAGCACGGGAAAATTCAATGTCAGTGTTCTCACCACATCCGCACCTTTTGATATTTTTAAAGCTTTTGGATTCAGAAGCGGAAAAGACACGGATAAGTTTGCTGATTTCAACTCTGTTAAAAGAAGCGAAAACGGCATTTTCTACATTACAGAGCATACAAACGCTTATATTTCCGCCAATGTGATTTCTTCAATCGATCTCGGCACGCACACCATGTTTATTGCGGATGTAACCGATTGCGAAGTCCTTTCCGATGAACAGAGCGTAAGCTATGACTACTACCATAAAAACATTAAACCAAAGCCCGATAACAGCAAAAAGACCGCCAAGGTCTTTTATCGCTGCACCATTTGCGGCTATATTTATGAGGGTGACGAGCTACCCGCTGATTTTATCTGCCCGCTTTGCAAACATCCCGCTTCCGACTTTGAAAGGGTTGAAGCCGGTGAAAATAATTCAAATGAAGGAGACAGCAATATGGACCTCAAAGGAACAAAAACCGAGAAAAATCTTCAGGCAGCTTTTGCAGGAGAGTCACAGGCAAGAAATAAGTACACATATTTTGCATCTGTAGCAAAGAAAGAAGGCTATGAGCAAATTGCCGCGCTTTTCCTTTCAACCGCAGATAATGAAAAGGAGCATGCAAAAATGTGGTTTAAAGCTCTCGGAGAGCTTGGAAAAACTGCTGAAAACCTGCTCAGCGCCGCAGAAGGTGAAAACTATGAGTGGACTGATATGTACGCAACCTTTGCAAAGGAAGCCGAGGAAGAAGGCTTTATCGAGCTTGCGGAAAAATTCCGTATGGTCGGCGCGATCGAAAAATCTCATGAAGAACGCTACCGCGCTCTCCTTAACAATGTTGAGATGCAAAAAGTATTTGAAAAGGCAGAAGAAACTATGTGGGAGTGCCGTAACTGCGGCCATCTCGTAATGGGCAAAAAAGCCCCTGAGGTTTGCCCCGTCTGCGCTCATCCGCAGAGCTTCTTTGAAGTTCGCAAAGAAAACTATTAATCCTGTTTTAACCTTTCTCCGGGAGTGTCTGTGCACTCCCGGTTTTTTCTCTGTTTTTTTGCTTGATTACGCAAAAAAATGATGAACTTTTTTCTTTTTATATTGCTATTTTTTGTCTCAGACGATATAATAAAATCTATAAAGTATTTTTGAGGTGTATCCAAATGAAAAAAATTATAAAACTTTCAGCGCTTTTGCTTGCAATTCTTCTTGTTTTTGCCGCCTGTGCAAAAAAAGATGCAGATTCTTCGGCAGGAAGCGAAGCTTCAGGTTCAAATGCTTCTGTTTCAGACGGCGAAAATCCTAAAGTCAAATTCACAATGGAAAACGGAAGCAGCTTCACGGTTGAGCTTTATCCGCAGTATGCCCCGGAAACTGTTGAAAACTTTGTAAATCTTGTTTCCTCAGGTTTCTATGACGGACTTACTTTTCACAGGGTTATTGATGACTTTATGGCTCAGGGCGGAGATCCCGACGGAACGGGAACGGGCGGCAGCGAAAAGAAAATTCACGGCGAATTTGTCCAAAACGGATTTACGCAAAACACGCTTTCTCATACCCGCGGTGTTATTTCCATGGCTCGTCAAAGTAATGACTTCAATTCAGCTTCTTCTCAGTTCTTTATTTGTTACGGAGATGAAACCTTCCTTGACGGTCAGTACGCTGCTTTCGGAAAGGTTATTGAAGGTATGGAGGTTGTTGATTCCTTCCTTGATGTTGAGAGAACACTCGGAAGCGACGGTCAAAAATCAAAGCCTGTAACACCTATCGTTATCGAAAAAGCAGAGGTAATCGAAAATGAGCAATAAGGTTGCGTTTAAAGCCTTTAAAGCGAGTGAAATTGAATTTGTCAATAAATATGACAGCGGAGTATGCATTGAATTTGAAAACAAGTATTCTTATAACGTCAAATACTCGCCCGGCAACACTTGCGTCGGTGAATTTACCGTTGAAGTTAACGATAAGGCAAATCGTGATAAATTCCATATCAAGGCAGTTATTCTCGGAGTTTTCACATATAACCCCGAAGTAAAAAAAGAATTGATTCATGTTGAAACCTATAAGGAACTTTTTCCTTATGCAAGAGCTATGATATCGTCGTTAACCGTGAATGCAGGCATACCGCCTGTCATTATTCCCAACTTTGACATTGAGTCACAGTGCATATATAAATTCGGAAAAAACTGTTAAAGGAGAATATAAAATATGAATATTGCTGATTTTGCGGCATCCGCCGTCAGAAAAATAGGTAAACACACAGGCAAAAAGCTTGCCAAAAGCGTCGGTGCGCCCGAAATTCCGAAATCCGAGCCTATCAGGATGAAGAATCCAACCGATGAATTCTATAATTTAGGCTTTGCAAAAAGAGAAGTAATGCCAGATGATATAGAAACGGGTACATATTGGCTTGCAGGCTACCGCACGGGCAATAAGGTTGTCGGCGTTTTGGATCCTCTTACCGTCAGCGCAATTTGGCTTGACTGCAAGGATAACGGCGGTATAATCTTTGTCAGCGCAGACTGCGTAGGTCTTACAGGCTTTGAGGTTGACCTTGTAAGAGCTTCTCTTGCCGATTTTTCAAAGAAAACAGGCTGCGTAAATATCAGCATAAGCTGCACTCACACTCATGCGAGCATTGATACGGTCGGTTATTGGGGCAAGCTTCCCAAAACAGGCAAGAGTCAAAAATATATGGAGAAATTTCTTGATGCCATTAAGCAGGTCTGCATGGAAGCTTATGAAAATAAGAAAGAAGGCAGGCTGTATATCGGTTCAAAGCATGTTCCTGAATGTATTGAGGACAGGAGAGAGCCTATCGTATGCAACGACCGCCTGACAAGGCTCAGATTTGTTCCCAATGACGGCAGCGAAGAAACATGGTTTCTCAACTACGGGGCACATCCCAACTGCCTCGGAGGTGCCAATTCAAAGGTCAGCGCAGATTACCCGTATTTCCTGCGTGAAAGAATAAATAAAGAAAAAAAGACAAATGTGCTTTTCTCCGTTAACGCCATACTCGGTGTTGACATTGCGCCGCTGTGCGAAGACAGATATGAACGCACAAAGCTCGGCGGAGAAAAGCTTGCCGAAGCCGCTATGTCAATAGATAATGACGAGCAGCTTGCGCCTGAAATCACAGTTCTCAATCAGCCATATTATGCACCGATTGACAACGGAGTTTTGGCTCTGATGGCAATTATTCATGTTTGCAATTCCAAAAAATACGCCTGTGATAAGGGCGATCTCGGTATGGCTCTTAAAACCGAAATGGACTTTTTTAAGCTCGGCAAGCTGAATATTCTGACCCTGCCCGGCGAAGCCGCTTCAGAATTTGTTTACGGCGGATATTCTTCTGCCGAAACATCTGCAACCGGCAAAGGACCTGAAATCAATCCGCCCTGCCTGGTTGATATTGTCGGCGACAAGGATTTGCTTGTTATGGGCGTTTCAAACGATATGACAGGCTATATGGTTCCGCCCAATGACTTTATCCTCCACGAGACACAGCCCTATCTCAGCACGGCAAAAGACCGTTTTGACAGAAGACATTATCACGAAACCAATTCTCTCGGATATCTGACTCCGTTTGTTGTGGCTGATGTTCTCAAAGATATGGTTGAAAGGCTGAAATGATATGCTTAGCCTGATTTATGCCGTTGTAATCCTCGTTGCAACAACTTTAGGTGCTTTTGTCGGTCTCGGCGGCGGCGTTATAATAAAGCCGGTGCTTGATTTTATAGGCGCGGAGCCGCGAATGCAGGTTGACTTTCTTTCAGCTGCCGCTGTTTTCACAATGTCAGTTGTTTCAACGGGAAAATCCATAAAAAACAAAGTCAGCTTCAAAAAGGATATCGTTGCTTTTGTAGCAATAGGCTCAATAGCCGGCGGATATCTCGGCAGCGCGTGCATGAATTTGCTCGGAACAGTTGCCAAACAAGATAACATCAGATGTATTCAGGCATTTGCACTTGCCGTTCTGTTAACCGCTGTTTGCATCTATGTCAGCAAATGCAATTTTTCATTTAAAGTTAAAAACAGCTTTGCTGTATGTGCGGTCGGTCTTGCTCTCGGTTTTATTGCCTCTTTTCTCGGAATTGGAGGCGGACCTATAAATGTTGCCGCTTTAACTTTATTTTTTTCAATGAGCGTCAAGGATTCAGCCGTATATTCAGTTGCAATAATTTTCTTTTCGCAGCTTTCTAAGCTCATTACGATTTTTGCGACAACGGGATGGGAATCCTATGCTTATCAGTGGAAAACCCTGCTTTTTATTCTCCCTGCTGCGGTTATAGGCGGCTTTTTAGGCACAAAGCTTAACAGGAAATTTGACGACAAGATTATCAGAAAGGTATTTGCCGTATCAATGGTTATTCTTGTAGCACTAAATATTTATAACGGTGTAAATTATTTTATCGCTTCAACGCGCTAAAATTTTCTGTTAATAGGTTTGTACTTAGTTAAATTCAAAAAAATTTTCTGTATATTTTACAATTTCAAAAAAGTTTATCTGATTTTCTAAGATTATTGACAAAATTATTCTCTTGTTTTATACTTTTAAAAGGCAAAGGCGCTGAAACAATGAGTTTTGGCGTCTTGTTTTTATAATGCGGCTGAAACAATAACAAATTTGTTTCATATCATGTTTTTGGAGGAATTTATTATGCAGAAACTCGGATATTACAACGGCAAATACGGAGAGCTTGAAGAAATGACCGTTCCTATGAATGATCGCGTATGCTTCTTCGGTGACGGCGTCTATGACGCAACGTACAGCAGAAACTATAAAATCTTTGCTTTGGATGAGCATCTTGACAGATTTTTTAACAGCGCGGCGCTTCTCAAAATGGAGGTTCCTCACACTAAAAAGGAACTTGGCGACATTCTTCAGGAAATGGTTTCAAAAATGGATACGGGCGAAAATTTCGTTTATTGGCAGCTTACTCGCGGCACAGGCGTCAGAAACCATGTTTTCCCCGAGTGCAAAGCAAATGTGTGGATAACTCTTGTGCCCAAAGATATTGTTGATACATATGCAAAAATCAAGCTCACCACAATGGAAGACACAAGATTTTTCCATTGCAATATCAAAACACTTAACCTTATCCCCAGCGTTATGGCTTCCGAAAGGGCAAAGCAGCTCGGTTGTGACGAAACCGTGCTTCACAGAGGCGACAGAGTTACAGAGTGCGCGCACAGCAATGTCCATATAATTAAGGACGGTATTTTCCAAACTGCTCCCACCGATCATCTCATTCTTCCCGGCATCGCAAGGGCTCATCTCATTAAGGCCTGCAAGGCTCTCGGCTATGCGGTTGACGAGCATCCGTTTACTGTTGACGAGATGATGAATGCAGATGAAGTCATCGTTTCTTCCTCAGGCTCGCTTTGCCTTGCCGCAAGTGAAATAGACGGAAAACCCGTCGGAGGAAAGGCAAGCGAAATGCTCAAAAACATTCAGGACTATGTTTATAATGAGTTTATGAGTGCAACGGATGTTGAGGAGGCAAAATAATGACTCAGCAGGAAATTACTCTTTTAAATCTCGGCAGCAGTCTTGATGACCTTGCCAACCTTGATCCGAGGGGATACGGCGTTTGCAAGCTGCTTTATAAAGCCTCCCGCGAATATACGGGCGCTCCGCTTTGTGTTAACAGCGCAATGAAGCTCGCTGAAACAATTAAAGAAGGAGATCTCGTTTTTATAATGACGGGGTTTGTTCTTCTGCCCTTCAAGAAAGCAGAAATGGACGGCATAGTCAGCTCAGTTTTGCTTGCGAGAGCGCTTGTTAAAGCTTTCAACGCAAAGCCCGTTATTATCTGCCCCGAGGATAATCTGACGGCGGTTGAAAATCTTTCCGCCTGTGTAGGTCTTCATCTCTATAAATCAATCGATGAACTCAAGCAGTATCCCGTTTCAATGGGCGTGCTCACCTTTACAAAAGACAAATCAAAAGCCGCTGAATGTGCGGACGCCATAATCGCTCAGGGCGTTCCAAAGGCGGTTATAAGCATTGAATGCCCGGGCGAAAACGAAAAAGGCGTTTATCACAATGCAACAGGTCTTGATGTTACCGAAATTGAAGCAAAGCAGGACATTCTTTTTGATAAACTCCGTGATATGGGCGTTCTTAACATAGCTATCGGCGATCTCGGAAACGAAATCGGAATGGGAACAATTTCCGATTATCTTAAAAAATATATTCCATATGCCGCTCCCGGAGCTTGCCGCTGCGGCTGTGAGGGCGGAATAGCCGTTCGCACAAAGGCTGATAACATCATAACCGCCACGGTTTCCGATTGGGGCTGCTATGCAATGATAGCCATGCTTGCCTATATTCTTGAAAAGCCCGATGTTATGCATGATGCAAAGCTTGAAGAACAAGCAATGATAACTGCAAGCAGAAGCGGTATGATTGATATGTACGGCTGGCTGATACCCGCAATCGACGGCTTCGGCGTTGAGATAACCACCTCGATTGTTACTCTTATGAAAGAGCTGGTAAACAGCGCGCTCGGTCTTAAAGAAACCTGCAAAACATGGTTTGATAAAACGATTGAAATAAAATCATTCGGTGAATAATATGAATAATATTTCTTTTCTGCCTGCGGGTGACGCGGCTCTGACAGTCGAGTTTTCCCGGGAAATCAGCGAAGAAACCAATTCAAAAATAAGATTTCTGTGTTCAGCACCCGAGCTTACCCGTCTTAAAGGCATAATAACCTGTGTGCCGACTTTTCGCTCGCTTACGGTTTATTATGACCCGATGCAGATAAGCGGCAAAAGGCTTATAAAAAAGATAAACAAAATAATGGATGGCTATTCACCGTCGCAGGACAGCGAAAAACGCGTTTTCCATATTCCCGTTTGCTATGACGAAGAGTTTGCACCCGATATGTCGGATGTTTGCAGCCACACGGGGCTTGACAGACAAGCGGTAATTTCGCTCCATTCAGGCACAGAATATCTTATATATATGCTTGGCTTTTTGCCGGGCTTTCCGTATCTCGGCGGTATGGATAAACGCCTTGAAACTCCGAGGCTCAAAACACCGAGAACCGTAATACCCGCAGGAGCGGTAGGTATCGGCGGAGCGCAAACGGGCATTTATCCGCTCGCTTCACCGGGCGGCTGGCGTTTAATAGGCAGAACTCCGATTAAGCCTTATGACCCCAAAAGAAAAGATGCAATTCTTTACAGAGCAGGGGATTACATAAAATTTGAGCCTATCGGCAGCAAAGAGTTTTATGAAATTTCTTCTCTTGCCGAGTGCGGTAATTATAAGATTACCGTAACGGAGGGCAAAAAATGAAGCTTGAGATTATTTCACCGGGGCTTCTCTCAACAATACAGGATTTGGGAAGATTCGGATATATGGATTCGGGATTTTCGCCGAGCGGAGCAATGGACGCTTTTTCTGCAAGACTTGCAAATATTCTTGTCGGCAATTCTCAGGGAGAAGGCGTGATTGAAATGACCGCCGTGGGCATAACCGCAAGGTTTTGTTGCAGCTCGGTAATTGCAGTCACGGGAGCTGATATGAGCCCTGAAATCAACGGCAAAAAAATAGAAATGTATAAGAGCGTTCCTGTTTCTGCAGGCGATGTGATTTCAATGAAAAATGCATCCAACGGAATGAGAGCCTATCTTGCCGTTGCCTGCGGATTTGATATTGAACCCGTTATGGGCAGCTTATCAACAAATCTAAAATGCGCCGTCGGAGGCTTTCGAGGCAGAAAACTGAAAGCAGGGGATTTGATTCCGCTGAGACGCTGCTGCGAAATCTCATACATAGGTGAACGGCATTTTAAACCGCGGAATGTTTTTTCAAATACCGTAACGGTAAGAGCTGTTCCCGGTCCGCAGGATGACTATTTTTCTGTTTCGGAGCTTGAAAAGTTCTTTTCTTCAGAGTATAAAGCTTCGGCGGAATCCGACAGAATGGGAATACGGCTTGACGGCGAATCTGTTTGCAGCATTGACGGTGTTGATATTATTTCCGACGGCATTGTTACTGGCTCGGTTCAGATACCGCCGTCGGGCAAACCGATTGTTATGATGACGGACAGACAGACAACGGGCGGTTACGCAAAAATTGCAACCGTTATAACCGCAGATTTAAAATATTTGGCTCAGCTTCGCGCAGGCGATACGGTTCGCTTTGAGAAAATATCTCAGGCGCAGGCTGAAAAAATCAATAAAAGCGAGCAAAAATTCTTCAAACGCCTTGAACGGGGATTTTTGTTTGCGGATTAAGGAGAACGGTATGGATTATTCAGCCGTCAGCCCTGCAGAAGTCAGGGAGCTGATAAGAAATGAAAAAATTACATATCAAACCAGCGGTATGTGTGCAGGCTATGCACAGGCAAATCTGCTGATACTTCCGCGCGAATATGCTTATGATTTTTTGCTGTTTGCTCAAAGGAATCCTAAGTCCTGCCCCATTCTTGAGGTTGGTGACATCGGCAGCAGGAAAACCAAGTTCACCGCAGACGGTGCGGATATCGCAACCGACATCCCGAAATACCGTGTTTACGAAAACGGAATTCTGACCGGCGAATATACGAGCGTTGATAAGTTTTGGAGAGACGATTTTGTATATTTTCTCATTGGCTGTTCTTTTTCTTTTGAGTCTGAGCTGCTTGAAGCCGATGTGCCCGTCAGGCATATCGAAGAAAACAAGAATGTTCCTATGTTTTTAACAAATATTGAGTGTGAAGAAGCAGGAATTTTCCACGGAAAAATGGTTGTCAGTATGCGTCCGATTCCGCAGGATAAAGTAATCAAGGCAGTAACCGTAACCGCCTCTATGCCTCGGGTTCACGGCGCTCCCATTCATATTGGCGACCCGTCAAAAATAGGAATAAAAGACATCACAAAGCCCGATTTCGGTGACAGCGTAACAATTAATGACGGCGAGGTACCCGTATTTTGGTGCTGCGGAGTAACACCGCAGTCTGCCGTTATGAGCGCAAAGCCTTCAATTGCAATTTCACACGCTCCGGGACATATGTTTATAACGGATATTAAAAACACTTTGCTTAAGGACTGATTTTATGTTTAAAATAGATTTGAACTCGGATCTCGGAGAAGGCTTCGGCGCATATAAAGCAGGGCTTGATGACAGGATAATTCCGCTTATCACTTCCGCCAACATTGCCTGCGGATTTCATGCAGGTGACCCGCTCATTATGCAGAAAACCGTTAAGTTATGCAAACTTAACGGCGTTTGTGCCGGGGCACATCCGGGTTTTCCCGATCTTGTCGGCTTCGGACGCAGAAATCTCAACGCATCGCCCGATGAGGTCAAAGCGATGATGATTTATCAGATTGGCGCTCTTACGGCTTTTTGCGCTTCCGAAGGCATCAAGCTCTCTCATGTTAAGCCTCACGGCGCTCTTTACAATATGGCGGCAAAGGATTATAAGCTTGCGCGCGCAGTTTGCGAAGCGGTTTATGAATTTGATAAAGACCTGCCGCTGCTTGCTCTTTCGGGCAGTATGATGCAGAAAGCCGCCGAGGAAGTCGGAACGGTTTTTGCAAGCGAAATTTTTGCAGACAGAGCCTATGAGGATGACGGAACTCTTGTCGCCCGCAGCAAACCCGGCGCAATGATAACCGATGAAAACGAGGCAGTTGAAAGAACTGTGGAAATGATAAAAAATAAACGTGTGAAAACAATCAACGGGAATTATATTTCCATTAATCCTCAGTCGGTCTGTGTTCACGGCGACAGCGAAAAGGCTTTGCTTTTTGTTGAAAAAATCCGTGCAGGCTTTGAGGAACAGGGGATAGAAATATGCCCGATTAAAGATATAATCGGCTAAGGGTGACTTATTATGAACAGTAATCATAAATATCACGATTATCACAGGAGCTTTGCCTGCATTGATCTTGATGCAATTAAAAGTAATTTTGACAGCTTAAAAAGCCGCGTGCCGTCAAGCGTTAAGACAATGGCTGTTGTTAAAGCCAACGCTTACGGTCACGGAGCAATCAGAGTGGCAAAAGCACTCGAAAAAAAAGCGGATTACTTTGCTGTTGCCGTTATTGAAGAAGCTATTGAGCTGCGTGACGGCGGAATAAAAAATCCCATTTTAATTCTTTCGTACACAAGCCCTTATCAGTTTGAAGCTCTTATCAATAACGAACTTATACCGTCGGTTTACCGTTATGAAGACGCTGAAATGCTTTCGCAGGAAGCTTGCAGGCTCGGAAAGACTGCCGTAATTCATATTGCCGTTGACACAGGTATGAGCCGCATAGGCTTTAAGGACAGCGAAAAAAGTGCAGATACGGTCAAAAAAATATCGGAGCTTCCCAATATCCGTATTGAGGGAATTTTCAGCCATTTCGCCTGTGCCGATGCAGAAGATAAGGCCTGCGCCCTCGGTCAGAAAAAGAGATTTGATAATTTCATAGCAATGCTCGAAGAAAGAGGACTTACCATTCCCGTTAAGCATATTTGCAACAGCGCAAGCATAATCGATTTTGATTTCAGTTATGATATGGTCAGAATGGGAATATCGCTTTACGGGCTTTATCCGTCGGATGAAGTAAAAAAGGACAGCGTTTCTCTGACTCCCGCAATGGAAGTTGTGAGCCACATTATCCATATTAAAGAGATTGAGGCGGGAACGGGCGTCGGTTACGGTCATATTTATATTGCGCCCGAAAAGCGTAAAATAGCCACCGTTTGCATCGGTTATGCCGACGGCTTTAACAGAGCCTTTTCCAACAAAGGATATGTTTTGATTAACGGCAAAAAAGCTCCGATAACAGGCAAGGTCTGTATGGATCAGATTATGGTTGATATAACCGATATTAAAGATGCCAAAATCGGCGACCATGTAATAATTATGGGCAGCAGTAACGGAGAAACAATAACTGCCGAACAGCTTGGGCAGATGTGCGAGAGCTTTAACTATGAGGTTGTGTGCACATTTATGCCGCGCGTTATGCGTCTTTATTATGAAAACGGCGAACTTGCCGATTGAGATTTAATAGTTTTAACCCGTGTTGTATTTGTTTAATCAACAAATATTACACGGGTTTTAATATTTTTAACTTTTTGTTAATTATATCCCCAAAATATTGACTAACGGTCATTTTTATGATACTTTATAAAAAGTGACCGTTAGTCATTTTATTCCAATCGGAAAGGTTTGATGATATGCCGAGCGCTACTGAAAACAAACAGATTAAGCGAAAGAGAATCCTTGAAACTGCCGCTGAGCTTTTTATGCAAAAAAGCGTTAACTCGACGGCGATTGACGATGTTGTAAAAGCCGCAGGAGTTGCAAAGGGAACATTTTATCTTTATTTCAAAGATAAATATGACCTTTTGGATCAGCTCCTTATTCAAAAAAGCGCAGGAATACTGCTTGAAGCCTTTAACAGTATTCAAGATTTTGAAAGCGCAGAGCCGGAATATATTGCAGTTGACATTATGAACTACATAATAGATTATCTTTGTGCCAATCGCGAGTTAACCGCTCTTTTGCAGAAAAAACTTTCTCATTGTTTAAGAGATATTATGAAAGAGGATGTTTCCGAACTTAAAACCGCAGTCGATTCCTTTGTTTATAAACTGATAAAAAAGGGTTATACCAAAGAAGAAGCCCGAAAAACTCTTTACATCATTACCGATTTAACAGGCTCAGTTTGCTGTGATGCAATCGTTCTTCAGAAACCTTACGGAATTGAAGAAATAAGGGAAACCTTATGTCAGACAGTCATAAAAATAATAGCAAAAGGGGGAGAAAAACAGAATGATTGAAAAAATATCTCATTTCATAGCATACCACCCGAAAATAATACTTACTGTTGCAACCTTGCTATTAATTCCGTGTTTTTTCGGGTATATAAATATGCAGATAAACTATGACATAATGTCATATCTGCCCGAAGATCTCGACTCCGTAAAAGGAGAGGTCATTCTTGACGAGGTCTTCGGAAATTCGGCGAACGCTTTTCTTGTAATTGAAGATATGCCGAGCAAGGATGTTGCCGCTGTTAAAGAAAAAGTAGCAGCCGTTAACGGCGTAAAAAGCGTAACTTGGACAGATACTTTTGCGGATATTTCCATTCCTCAGAGTATGCTGCCCGATGTTGTAAAAAATATATTCTATTCTACCGACGGCAATGCCACTATGATGATGGTTCAATTTGAAAACGGGAGCTCTTCGGAAATAACCATGCAGGCTATTAAAGATATAAAATCGCTTATGAATAAGCAGTGCTTTTTAAGCGGAATGTCGGCAATTATGGCAGATACAAGGGATCTTGTAGAAACGGAGGCGCCTATTTATATAGCGATTGCCGTTGCGCTTGCGCTTATTGCTCTTTCATTTACAATGGAGTCTTGGATTTTGCCGTTTGTTTTGCTGCTTGCTCTCGGATACGCGGTTATCTACAATATGGGCACAAACTTAACGGGAAGCATTTCTTATATAACACAAAGCATTGCAGCCATACTTCAGCTCGGCGTTACTATGGACTATTCGGTATTTCTTATGGACAGATACGATGAAGAACTTCTGAAAGCATCTGACCGAAAGGAAGCAATGTCCCGCGCAATTTTCAAAACCTTCGTTTCTCTTGTCGGCAGCTCAATGACAACCGTTTTCGGCTTCCTTGCTCTTTGCTTTATGAGCTTTACACTCGGACTTGATATCGGCATCGTAATGTCAAAGGGAGTAATTCTTGGAGTTCTCAGCGTTGTAATTGTTTTGCCTTCAATGCTTTTGATGTTTCACACCCCAATACACAGATTTCGTCACAAACCGCTTATTCCGAAATTTGACGGTCTTGCCGCTTTCAGTGTAAAGCACAGAAAGGTTATTGCCGCTGTTTTTCTTATTCTGATAGTTCCGTCAATAGTTATGAAGAACAACGCCAATATCTACTACGATTTTGAAAAAGCTTTGCCGCAGGATATGAGTTCCGTAGCTTCGCTTTCAAAGCTCAAAACAGATTTCAATATGGCTACAACCCACTTTGTTATCATTGATGAAGATATACCCTCCCGTGATGTTTCAAAAATGGTAAACGAATTTGAGCAGGTTGACGGAATTTCAACCGTTCTTTCGCTCAATTCCTTTGTCGGCTCTGCAATTCCCGAGGATATAATCCCCGACAGTGTTAAGGAAATATGTCAAAAGGGCGGTTACCGACTTATGATGATTAATTCCGTCTACGGCCCGGCAACCGACAGCGGAAACGCCCAAATAGACACTCTGCTTGATATTTTGCATAAATACGATGAAAACGGCTATATAACAGGCGAGGGTGCGCTTGCCAAAGACTTGGTTACCGTTACCGACCGCGACTTTAAAATTACAAGCATTATTTCAATCGCGGCAATATTTGTTCTGATTGCCATATGCTTCAAATCAATCAGTATTCCCGTTATTCTTGTTGCTTCCATTGAGCTTGCAATTCTGATTAACGAAGCAATATCTTTCATAACGGGAGCGGAGGTTCCGTTTATTGCACCCACGGTCATCGGATGTGTTCAGCTTGGTGCTACGGTTGACTACGCTATTTTAATGACTACAAGATACCGTGAAGAGCTTCGCAGCGGCAAAGATAAAACACAGGCAGTAAAAGACGCCGCAACCGCTTCTTGCAGATCGATATTCCAAAGTGCGCTCGTTTTCTTCTGTGCAACCTTTGGAGTATATCTGGTATGCAATGTTATGCTTGTAAAGAGCATTTGTGCTATGCTTGCAAGAGGCGCCGTAATAAGCGCGCTAATAATTATGATTTGCCTGCCCGCTATACTTTGCATTTGCGAAAAGCTGATTGAGAAAACAACCTTTAATTGGAAGAAAGGGGATAAAATCCGTGAAAATTAAAAGAATTGTTGCGGCTCTTACCGCTTTTTCAATGCTTTCTCTTGCCGCCTGTTCGGGAAAAGAAGCCGAAAACAAAGAGCCTGAGACCCAAAAGCCCGAATATGTTCAGCAATATTATGATACTCCCGCAGGAGAGGTTCTTAAAACCGAAACGGTTTATGTAAATCTTAATTCCGCAGGCAAAGTTGAAAAGGTGAATGTTACCGATTGGCTTCATACCGATAAGGGCGAGGTTTATGTTGACGACATAAGCTCGCTTGAAAATATAACCAATGTCAAAAGCGAGGTTTTGCCCGTTGTTGACGGCGAAAAGCTTCGCTGGCATATGCCCGAAACAGATTTATATTACAGCGGCACAACTGATAAAGAACCGCCTGTTTCGATTGATATAAGCTATTCACTCAACGGCAAGGAAGTATCTGCCGATGACATTGCAGGTAAAAGCGGAGATGTGGCAATAAAAATCAAAATGAGCAACAACGCTTCAAAGCAGGTAGCAGTCAGCGGCAAAAAGCACAGTGTTTATCTGCCCGTTCTCGTTGTAGGCGGTATGATTTTGCCCGAGGGCGTTTTCTCGGCTGTGAGCGTTAAAAACGGTCAGTCTCTCGGCGACGGCTCAAAAGAAATTGTAGTTTTTACGGGTATGCCCGGCTTTGCAGAAAGCCTTGACTTCAAGGATAAGAATCTCGGCGATGTCGGCGGGCTTATTGTTTCCGATGAAGTAACGGTAACAGCAAAAACCGAAAACTTTTCTCTTTCAAATATGTACTTCGCCGTTTTGCCCATTGCATCGCTTAATCTTGATATCGCAATGCCCGAAACGGTCGATGACCTAAAAAACACGCTTGCTGCCCTGAAAAGCTTTCAAAACGTCCTGAACAAAATTGACCCTGACAGAATAATCTACGGTCTGCTTTCTGATAAAAGCAAAATAGAGTCAATAACAGGTATACTTGACGACGCCTTAAAGCTTTATAACAACAACAGAAATCTGATATCACTTATCAGCAAATATGCTACCCCCGAAAACGCCGAAGCGATAAGCACAATGCTTGAAACACTTAACGATCCCGATGTTAAAGCGGCTCTTAAACTTCTTTCAGACCCGTCAGTGCAAGCACTTATGTCAAAGCTCCCGGGAATTGTTGACGGTTTTAACGAAATCAGCCCCGTGCTTGAAGAGCTCCAAAAGGATATGGAACGCCCCGAAATTCAGGCGGAAATTGCAAAACTGCCTGAAACAATAGAGGCACTTTCCGAAATCAGCAAGGTTATTTCCGATAACTCCGACGAGCTTAACGCTCTGACTTCGATTATGAATGAAGACGGAACAAAAGTGCTTGAAAGTCTGCTTGAAAGCATTGACGCCGATGACCTTAAAAGGTTTGAGGATAAATACGGCGGATTGGTTGACAACGGCGACATTCTGGTTGAGCTTGCCGAAAAATGGCTAAGCTTCGGCAGAGAATACGGCTTGTTTACGGAAAGCACGGAGAATATGAATACAAGCCTGATGTTTGTATATAACACACCCGCCGTCGAAAAAGCGGTTTCAACTCCTGTCGAAACTGCCGTAAGTGATTATGTTCCGTGGTATAAAAAGATTTTCTCTTGACAAAGGCGGTAATTGTAATAAAATATTACAGTAAATACCGTTTGAGAGGGGAGATACCGTGAGTATTTGCTATATTGTCGGAGCAGGTGAATGTAAAAAGCTTGATTTTACAAAAAAAGACGGCGATATTGTTATCGCCGCCGACGGAGGATATAAATATCTGCAACGGGCGGGAATTAAACCCGACATTGTTATCGGCGATTTTGATTCGCTCGGCAAAGCGCCGGAGGGAGAAAAAATCATCAGATTAAAACCCGAAAAAGATGTTACCGACACTTATGCCGCAGTCAGCGAAGGAATTAAGTGCGGATACAGCCGATTTAATATTTACGGAGCTTCGGGAGGAAGAATTGAGCACACACTTGCTAATATTCAGCTTATCGCTTCTCTTGCCGAAAAAAATATGCAAGCAAGTATTTTTGACGGTTCAACGGTTATAACCGCAGTTACCGCAAAAACATTAAGATTTGACTCTGCATATAACGGCTATATATCGATTTTTGCTCATTCCGACAAATGTACGGGCGTTTGCCTCAGAGGGCTTAAATATCCTCTTGAAAATGCGGAACTCAACAATCTGTTTCCGCTCGGGGTAAGCAATGAATTTCTCGGTGTTGAAAGCGAGATTGTAATTGGAAACGGAACGGCAATTATTGTTTATTCTTTGCCCAAATCTTGACTTTGTTGCAGCCATAAGTTAAAATATATAAAAAACAAAATAACAGAGAGGTAAAATATTGATGAATTCAGTTTCAAAAAGAATTATTGCG
>JAEDGK010000121.1 GCA_016297555.1 Clostridiaceae bacterium | reverse complement strand
TGGTATCTTGCTCTTTTTGCTTCAAAAATCCGAACTTCACTTTGTCAATTTAGGGACTCAGCAATGTCATTTTATCATAGCAACTGTACCAAAAAACGGACATTATAGCATACGGCAATATTTAGCACAGCGGTTATTTCTTTTATCGTAATAATATAATTTTAGTTGTAAGCAGAAAAAAGTCAATAGGAATGTGATGTGGAAGATTTTATATGTAAAAATATTCGGAATTTTATAATCCGATTTTATTGTACAAAATTGTTTGAAGAAAATTCCGCAATAAAGATTTGCAATCAATAGTAAACGGGATGTCCGCCAAAAGTGAGACATCCCGTTTAAACGCTTATATCAAATTTTTACACCATTGAAGCGCCGTCAACGGAGAGAATTTCGCCCGTGACATAGCTTGCCATATCGCTTGCAAGGAAAAGGAAGCAATCGGCAACTTCCTCAGGCTCTCCGACTCTGCCGAGAGGGATTCCCGCGGAAATTCTTGCAACCATTTCATCGGGCAGAGCGGCAACCATATCGGTTCTTGTAACGCCCGGGGCAACCGCATTAACCCTGATGTTGTCTTTGCCGAGCTCTCTTGCAAGAGATTTTGTCATGCCGTTAACTGCAAATTTTGATGTCGGATAGCCTACGCCGGCGGGCTGACCGTAAAGGCTGACCATTGAGCTGGTGTTGATGATGGTTCCGCCGCCCTGTTCTTTCATATAGGGAGCGACCGCTTTGCTTGCATTGAAAATTGCCTTTACATTCAAATCCATTATTTTATCAAAGGCTGCGGGGTCATAGTCATAGAAAGATTCTCTTGCTGAAATTCCTGCGTTATTAACAAGAATGTCAATTTTGCCGAATTGAGCCTTAACCGCATCAATGGCTGCGCTGACGGCATTGTAATCCGCAAGGTCGGGGTGCAGACCGATAACGGGGTAGTCCGGATTTTTAGCTTTTAATTCTGCGAGAGCCTTGTCAACGGTTTCCTGCTTTGAGCCGAAAAGAGCAACTTTTGCTCCGCTTTCGAGAAATTTCTCAACAACTGCCAAGCCTATTCCTCTTGTGCCGCCCGTTACAACGGCGCATTTGCCTGCCAATAAGTCTTTGATAATCATAATTCTGTATCCTTTCATTTTTTGATGAAGATTAAATCTTGTTTTATTATTTTACCATATAATCCATCTCAATTCAACACCGGTAATTGCTTTTTTGTAACAAATCTCCTCAACGGCTAATATATTGTAATTAGCAAGAAGAAATGGAGGTTTTGCTATGGAAAGAAGCGAGCTTGAAAAGCTCATGGACAGATACAAAAAAGAAATGCTGGAATTCAGCAGAAAAAACGGCGGAAAATATGCGCCGCCGGACGGCACAAATTCATCGGAGAGCGACCGCGCAGAGGAAAATATGGAGAGAGCTTTGGAAAACGGCGAAGCTTTTGAGCGGGACAGAAGCAACCCCCTCGGCACTCCCGAGCCCGAAGCGATGCCGGAGGAAATGCCGCCCGAGGAGCAGGCTGTTCCCGCTCAGACAAATCCGCCTATTGAAAGCGTTGTTATGAACGACGGCGCCGTTGATGTTTCAAAGTATCTGCGCGAAAACTGCGCCAAGGTTGCATCCGACCCGAATGCAACGGCGGAGCAAAAAGCAAGATGCAGAGATATCGGCGATTTCCTCAGCGTAAACAGCGAGAAAGGAACAATGCGGGTTGAAACCTTTGCGGGCGACAGAGCCTTCGGAGTGGGCAGTTCAAGAGTTGTTATCTTTCTGCCGCTTAAAAGCGGAAATGTTGCGGTGTTTGACGGAATAACGGATATCAACGGAAACACGGGAGATATCAGCCTGCCCGCGCCGCCCAAGGAGATAGGGCTGACTCCGCAGAAAAAAGGAAGCACCGTGCTGCCGTATTCGGTTTATTCCGTATATGTTGAGCATCCCGGCTATGTCAGGGCGATATTTACCAATGTTCCCGTGTTTTCGGGCATAGAATCCATACAGCCCGTCAGGATGCTGGCAAAGTCGGAGGGAACGCAGGAGCCTGCTCCAATTGTCGTTGACCAAAGCAACCGCAATCAGCTTCAGGGATAAGGGGGTGATGATGTGCCTGTAACACCTGTTATTCCCGATTATATCACCGTTCATCTCGGACCGCCCAATTCAAACGCGCCGAATGTAAGAGTGCCGTTTACCGAATACATCAAAAATGTGGCGTCGAGTGAAATTTACCCGACCTGGCCCGAAGATGCAATCCGAGCAAACATATATGCGCAGATTTCTTTTGCGCTCAACAGAATTTTTACCGAGTATTACCGCAGCAGAGGATATAATTTCGACATCACAAACTCAACCGCCTATGACCAGGCTTATATTGACGGCAGAGATATTTACAGCAACATTTCCCGAATTGTTGACGAAATATTCAATAACTATGTAACCAAAGGAAATCAGGTTCAGCCGTATTTTACGGAATACTGTGACGGAAGAAATGTTACCTGCCGCGGTCTTTCGCAATGGGGGACGGTAACTCTTGCCAATCAGGGCAAAACGCCCTATCAAATCCTGCAAAACTATTACGGTAACGATATTAACATTGTCAGAAATGCGCCCGTCAGAAA
This sequence comes from Clostridiaceae bacterium, assembly GCA_016297555.1. Lineage (GTDB taxonomy): Bacteria > Bacillota > Clostridia > Oscillospirales > Acutalibacteraceae > CAG-177. The sequence continues at coordinate 2,573 of JAEDGK010000121.1, read as the reverse complement.
TATCAGAGAGTCATATCCCGGAATACCGCTGAGGCTTGGCGTGTTTTCCAACGAGGATGTCAGAACAATTCAGCGGCAGTTAAACAGAATCAGGCAGAATTATCCGTCTATTCCGCCTATACCCGAGGCCAACGGCGTTTTTGACGCGGCAACGCGCGCGGCGGTTATGCAGTTTCAGCGGATATTCAATTTGCAGGTTGACGGAATAGTGGGCAAAGCAACATGGTATAAAATAAAGCAGATATACAATGCCGTTAAAAAGGTTTCCGAGCTTTATTCGGAGGGCATAACCATAAGCGAAATTGAGAGAATTTTCAGCGAGGTGTTAAAACGCGGCAGCAGGGGCAACGAGGTAAAGGCAATGCAATATTTCCTTGCGTTTGTAGCCTATTTCAATGACAGAATTCCCAACATTGCCGTTGACGGAATATTCGGCCCTGCAACCGAGGCGGCAGTGCGCGCGTTTCAGCGGGAATACGGTCTTACGGTTGACGGCATAGTGGGCAGGAACACATGGAACGCGTTGCTTGACGCATATTACAGCACGCTCAATTCTCTGCCCGATGAATTCCGTTCCTATTCCTCATTCCTTTATCCCGGCTATACTCTGACAACGGGCGCAAGCGGCAACGCGGTTACACAGCTTCAAACATTTCTAAGAGTTATTGCGCAAAACAACAATGCCGTTCCGCTGATAACGGTTGACGGAATTTTCGGAGATAAAACCAAAGCGGCGGTTAGCGCCGTGCAAAAGCTTGCGGGTCTGCCGCAAAACGGAGCCGTCGGTCCGCTGACTTGGAATGCGATTGTTAATCTCTATAATGAATACAGATAAACAATGTGATAATAATAAATGGTGACAGAGCTGATCTGTCACCATTTTTCTTTTGACAAAATGAAAGCAATTCATACGGAGGCGGTTAAAATAGTAAGGATTTTTTCGTCGGATTATCAGGCAAACGCGGCGGCGCTTGACAGCGAAATGCGCCTTAGCGAAAGCTTTGACCTTGTGGGCAGAAATGTCAGAATTGACAAGCGGCGCGCGAAGCTTTATTTTGTTGACGGCTTCTGCAAGGACGATCTTATGGAAAAGATTATGTCCTATTTTATGAAAGCGGACGAAAAAACGATTAAATCCTGCAAAACAACGCGGGAATTTGCCGATACATTTATTCCGTATGTTGAAACTGATGTTGTTTCAAAAACGGATGAATTCATAAAAGCCGTGCTTTCGGGCGCGGTCGGTATGATTGTTGAGGGCTATTCGGAAGCGATAGTCATAGACGCAAGAACCTATCCGATACGTTCTGTGGACGAGCCTGAAAACGACAGGGTTCTGCGCGGCCCTCATGACGGCTTTGTGGAAACGCTTGTTTTTAACACCGCGCTTATTCGCCGCCGAATAAGAGATACACGCCTGACAATGGAAATCCACTCGGTCGGAAAGGCTTCAAAAACCGATGTGGTTATCTGCTTTGTGCAAGGCAAGGTGAATGAAAAACAGCTTAATGCGCTGAGAAAAAAGCTTGCCTCAATAGATATTAATTCGCTGACGATGAGCCAGCAAAGCCTTATTGACTGCCTTGTGCCAAAGCAATGGCTTAATCCGTTTCCAAAGGTGAGATATACCGAAAGACCCGATGCTGTTGCCGCAAGCGTGCTTGAAGGCAGTATGGTTGTTTTAACGGATAATTCGCCCGCCGCAATGATAATTCCGTCGGGCATATTTGATTTTCTTCAGGATACAAACGATTTTTATATGTCGCCCGTAATCGGGTCTTATATGAGAATAATCCGAATGTTCATTTTCGCAATGACGATGCTCCTGACGCCGATTTGGCTTTTGCTGATACAAAATCCCGACTATATCCCTAATTGGCTCGATTTTATAAGAATAGAGGAGCCGAACACCGTGCCCGTTGTGGCTCAGCTTTTTATCGTGGAAATAGTTATTGACGCCATGAGGCTTGCCTCAATAAACACGCCCACATCTTTAAGCAGTTCTTTTGGAGTTATAGGCGCATTGGTGCTCGGAGAATTTGCGGTTTCGGCGGGGTGGTTTGTTGCCGAGGTTGTGCTTTATATGGCTTTTGTGGCAATGACAAACTATACTCAGCCGAGCTTTGAGCTTGGCTATGCGTTTAAGCTTATGCGAATGATGCTTATAGGGCTTATCGCTCTGTTCAATCTTTGGGGCTTTATTGCGGGACTTATTATTATCATAGTTGAAATCTCAACGGCAAAAACCGTTACGGGTCAATGCTATTTATATCCGCTTATTCCCTTTAACGGCGGCGCACTTATGAGCCTGCTTCTCAGAAAGCCGCTAAGCAAGAAGAATAATTGATATAGCGTATGCCGTCAACGGCAAACCGTAGGGACAGCCCTTGCGGCTGTCCGTGAAAACGCGAAATTTAACGGTCAATTCGTAGGGGACGATGCCCACATCGTCCCAAAATTACCGCCGTTTTTCGTAGGGAACGCTGTCCTCAGCGTTCCGCAAAAATCCGGAATTCGCAATGCGTAATTCGGAATTCAGGATAGGCTCCGCCTATGACCGATTATATTCCATA
>JAEDGK010000016.1 GCA_016297555.1 Clostridiaceae bacterium | reverse complement strand
CAGCCGGGAGTGTTTGTGGGGTATCTGCCGTGAGCCGTCCAGGAATAGCCCTCGTATTCTTCAAGCCTGTAAAATTCGCCGACATCCTCGGGATATCCTACTGCTTTGAACACGCCCATATTTTTGCCGCTTGAAAAGACATAGGAGCCGTCAAATTCCGTGTTGATTTTTATAACCGCTCTTACAACATATTCCTTTTCGTCAAGCTGGCTGTCTCTGAGCTTGTTGGGGTTGGGTGCAACGAAATAACGCCAAATCAGAGGCTCATCGGTAATCTTAGGCGATTTTCTGATAGGAATTTTTGAAAGGTTAATTATTTCAAATGTATCGTCAAGATACTTTTCACAATCCTCCCGCGCGCTCATACCGTCATAGAAGATATGCAGAGCATAGTAATCCTTATACTGCGGATAAATTCCGTAGCCGGCAAAGCCGCCGCCGAGACCGTTTGAACGGTCGTGCATGGTGGTCATTGCTTTAACTATTGTATCGCCCGAAAAGCATTTTCCTTCTTTTGAAATAAGACCGGCTATCGCGCAGCCGGAGGGTATTCTTATCTGCCCCTCTTTTTTTAGCATATTTTTCATTCCCTAACAAAAAAATTAGCGCCCGCAGACGGCAAAAAAGCCGTATGCGAACGCCTTTGTTCAATTGCATTATAATAACATTGTCGGTGTTTGTCAAATCAAAAATCGCAGATTTTACCGATTTCCACAAATCTCACAAAAACTTTTCACTCTCAGGCGTTAAAATCCGACAGAATGTAAGAATATGAAGAAATTGACCGAAAAGCCTTGACTTTGGCGGATTTTGGGGCTATACTAAGCCCATAGTCAAAGGCAAAGGCGCCAAACCAATGGTGTCTTTGCCCTTTTTCATATAATGTAGAATAGGAGAGATGAGCATGAACAGCGTTCCCGAATATTTCGGCTGCATGGTGTTTGATGACAAGGCGATGAAGTCGAGATTACCCAAAGAAACATATAAGGCGATGAAAAAAACCATTCAAGACGGCAAACGCCTTGATATAGCTGTTGCAAATGTTGTTGCCAATGCGATGAAGGATTGGGCGGTCGAAAACGGAGCGACTCATTTCACTCATTGGTTCCAGCCCATGACGGGCATCACCGCCGAAAAGCACGACAGCTTTATTTCCCCCTGCAAGGACGGCTCGGTTATTATGGAATTTTCGGGCAAGGAGCTTGTAAGAGGCGAGCCCGATGCGTCAAGCTTCCCCTCAGGCGGACTTCGCGCCACCTTTGAGGCAAGAGGATACACGGCATGGGATCCCACTTCCTATGCTTTCATTAAAGAAGGTGTTCTTTGCATTCCCACGGCTTTCTGTTCCTACGGCGGCGAGGCACTTGATATGAAAACTCCGCTGCTTCGCTCAATGGAAGCAATCGGCAAGCAGGCAGTCAGAATTCTAAAGCTTTTTGGTCAGGACGATGTAACGAGCGTTAAAACCACCGTCGGTCCCGAGCAGGAATATTTCCTTGTTGACAAAGATATGTATAACAAGAGAAAAGACCTTATCTTTACGGGCAGAACTCTTTTCGGAGCAAAGCCGCCCAAGGGTCAGGAGCTTGATGACCATTATTTCGGTTCCATTAAGCCCCGCGTTGCCGCTTTTATGAAGGATCTCAACGAGGAGCTTTGGAAGCTCGGTATCCTTGCAAAAACAGAGCATAACGAGGTTGCTCCCGCTCAGCACGAGCTTGCGCCGATATTCTCAACAACAAACATTGCGACCGACCATAACCAGCTCACAATGGAGATTATGCAGAAGGTTGCAAAGAAGCATAATATGATTTGCCTGCTTCACGAGAAGCCCTTTGCAGGCGTTAACGGCAGCGGCAAACACAATAACTGGTCTATATCCACAAACAAAGGAGTTAACCTCCTTGAGCCCGGTGAAACTCCTTACGATAACGCACAGTTCCTGCTCTTCCTCTGCGCTGTTATAAAGGCGGTTGACGATTATCAGGATCTTCTCAGAATTTCCGTTGCGAGCGCAGGCAATGACCACCGCCTCGGCGCAAACGAAGCTCCTCCCGCAGTTGTTTCAATGTTCCTTGGCGATGAGCTTAATGAAATCCTTGAATCAATCGAAAACGAAACCGCTTATGACGCCAAAGAGAAGGTTCAGATGAAGGTCGGCGTTCATGTTCTTCCCAGATTCCCCAAGGATACAACGGACAGAAACAGAACTTCTCCGTTTGCTTTCACGGGCAATAAGTTTGAATTCAGAATGCTTGGCTCAGCCAACTCGATCGCGGGTGCAAACATCGTTCTTAACACCGCCGTTGCGGAATCGCTCAAATCCTATGCGGACAGGCTTGAGGGTGTTGATAATTTCGAGGATGCACTTCACGAGCTTATCAAGAAGACAATCAAAGACCATAAGCGCATTATCTTCAACGGCAACGGTTATGATGACGAGTGGATAAAGGAAGCCGAAAGAAGAGGACTTCTCAATCTCAAAACCACTCCGGACTGCGTTGCTCATCTGCTTGACGAAAAGAATGTTAAGCTGTTTGAGGAGCACAAGGTATTCACAAGAGCAGAGCTTGAGGCTCGCTATGAAATCCGTCTTGAAAACTACTGCAAGACAATCAACATAGAGGCTCTTACAATGATTGATATGGTTAACAAGGATATTCTTCCCGCAATCAGCTCCTATGTCGGCGAGCTTAGCAAAACTGCGGCAACCAAGAAATCCTGCTTCGCTTCAGCGGACTGCTCCTATGAGGAGAAAACCGTTACAAGGCTTTCTGCTCTGTCAGCTTCGATTTATTCCAAGGTTTCTGACCTTGAGAGCGCTCTTATCAGCCTTAAATCGGCAGCCGACGAGGCAGAAGAAGCGGAGATGTTCAAATCCGTTATTATTCCCAAGATGCAGGAGCTTCGCGCCGTTACGGATGAAGCCGAGTGCATAACCTCTGCCGAATATTGGCCTTATCCGTCATACGGTGAGCTTCTTTTCGGCGTAAGATAAAGTTTCGGATGCTTTTTCCCGCGGCGGTGTTGCCTCGGAGAAAAATTTAATATGATTTATCATACAAAGGCGTATGTTTTCCAAATCCGGGAGACATACGCCTTTTAATATTTGGAAGGATGTAATGATATGGGCGAATTGATTTTCGGCAGTACGGGCGTATGGTTTATGATGGGCGCCGCACTTGTATTCTTTATGCAGGCGGGCTTTGCGATGGTTGAAAGCGGATTCACCAGAGCAAAAAATGCGGGCAACATTATCATGAAAAACCTGATGGATTTCTGTGTAGGCACGGTTGTTTTCGTTTTTCTCGGAGCAGGCTTGCTTCTGGGTGAGGACGCACTTTTCGGCTTAATCGGAATTCCTAATCTCGACTTATTCAAGGATTTCGGCGGATATGATTGGGGCAACTTCGTTTTTAACCTTGTTTTCTGCGCCACGGCGGCGACGATAGTTTCCGGAGCAATGGCAGAGAGAACAAAATTCAGCTCCTATCTGATTTACAGCGCGGTTATTTCTGCGGTTGTTTATCCCATTGAGGCTCACTGGGTTTGGGGCGGCGGCTGGCTGACCCGCCTCGGAGCAAATCTTTTTGGCGAGGGCGCTCCCGAATATGTTGATTTTGCGGGCTCTTCGGCAATTCATATGGTCGGCGGTCTTTCGGCTCTTATCGGCGCGATTATTCTCGGCCCCAGAATCGGCAAGTATGTTAAAAACAAGGACGGCAGCGTAAAAGTCAACGCAATTCCCGGTCACTCAATAACTCTCGGCGCTCTCGGTGTGTTTATCCTCTGGTTTGGCTGGTACGGCTTCAACGGAGCGGCTGCGGCGGATTCAACCTCTCTTGCTCAGATTTTCGGCACAACAACCCTTGCGGCAGGCGTTGCCACTTGCTCAACAATGATTTTCACATGGGTTAAGAACGGCAAGCCCGATGTTTCAATGACACTCAACGGTTCTCTTGCAGGTCTTGTAGCAATCACGGCGGGCTGTGCCAATGTTGACGCCTTGGGCGCAATTATTATCGGACTTATTTCAGGCATACTTGTTGTTGTTGCGGTTGAGGTTATCGACCTCAAATTCCATATCGACGATCCCGTCGGCGCCGTTGCGGTTCACTGCGTCAACGGTATGTTCGGTACTATTGCCGTAGGTTTGTTTGACTATAATGACGGCGTGTTCTACGGCGGAGGCTTTAAGCTTCTTGCAATCCAGACAATCGGCGTTCTTGCCATAGCTCTGTGGACAGTCGTTACAATGACAATCACCTTTAAGATTATTGAAAAAACAAACGGACTTCGCGTTTCCAAAGAAGAGGAAATTAAAGGTCTTGACTCCACCGAGCACGGTCTTATCAACGCATATGCAGACTTTGCCTGCGCCGTTGAGCATCTTTATGACGGCGACGAAGAAGCTGCTGAAATCACGGGAAGCGTTCCCGTTGACGAGGCTGTTCCCGTTCAGCTCGCAAGTGCTCCCGCTCCCAACACAGCGGTTGCTTCGGATGTTAAGATGACAAAGATTGAAATAATCTGCAAGCAAAACAGATTTGAGGCTCTCAAGAATGCTATGACGGGCATCGGAATTACCGGTATGACGGTTACCAATGTTCTCGGCTTCGGCACTCAGGGCGGCGGCAAGGAGCGTTACAGAGGCGTTGAGGTTGAAGTCAACCTGCTGCCTAAGATTCAGGTTGAAATAGTTGTCTGCAAGGTTCCCGTCAAGACCGTTATCGACACGGCAAAGAAGGTTCTTTACACAGGCAATATCGGCGACGGAAAGATATTCGTTTATGATGTTGAAAATGTTATCAAGGTTCGCACGGGCGAAGAAGGCTACGATGCTTTACAGGATGTAGAGTAAAAAATATTATATTTTAGAGAAATGTATTGGAGTATGTGTTATGTGTTCAATTATTGGATTAACAAGTAAAACGGTTTCAAAAGAAAAATTCAAAGAATGTTTTGACAAAACCATTTCAAGAGGTCCCGACGCAACAAAGGTTATCGATACAAAGTCGGGTGTGCTCGGCTTCCACCGCCTTGCCATTATGGGCTTGACCGACAGCGGAATGCAGCCCTTTACCCTCCACGGCAATTCGGTTGTATGCAACGGCGAAATATATTGTTTCCGTCCGCTCAAAGAGGAGCTTTCAAAGGAATACACCTTTGTCAGCGATTCCGATTGCGAAATTCTGCTTCCGCTCTATGAAAAATACGGCGTTGAAATGTTTAAAATGCTTGACGCCGAGTTTGCAATGATTATTTATGATGCGGCGCAGGACAGCTACATAGCCGCAAGAGATCCGATAGGCATCAGACCTCTTTTCTACGGTTATGACGAGGGCGGCAGCATAATGTTTGCCAGCGAAGCGAAAAACCTGATAGGGCTTACGGATAAGGTTTATCCGTTCCCTCCGGGACATTATTACAAAGACGGCGAATTTGTCTGCTACTGCGATATTGCCGCTGTTGACGGCTATGTTTCCGACGACCTTGAAACGGTTTGCTCAAAAATACACGATAAGCTTGTTGAGGGAATCAGAAAGCGCCTTGACGCAGACGCCAAGGTCGGCTTTCTGCTCAGCGGCGGACTTGACAGCTCTCTTGTCTGCTCGGTTTCCGCGAAGCTTCTCGGCAAACCTATCCGCACCTTTGCAATCGGTATGAGTGAGGACGCAATCGACCTTAAATATGCCAAGGAGGTTGCCGATTATATCGGCAGTGAGCACACTGAGGTTATAATCACAAAAGACGATGTTATTTCCTCTCTTGAGGAGGTTATCGCCGCTCTCGGAACTTATGACATAACAACCATACGCGCCAGTATGGGTATGTATCTTATCTGCAAGGCAATCCATGAGCAGACGGATATCCGTGTTTTGCTTACGGGCGAAATATCCGATGAAATATTCGGCTATAAATACACCGATTTCGCGCCCTCTGCCGAGGCTTTCCAGCAGGAGGCTCAGAAGCGTTTGCGCGAGCTTTATATGTATGATGTTCTGCGTGCGGACAGGTGCATTTCCGTTCATTCAATGGAAGCGCGCGTGCCCTTCGGCGATTTGGATTTTGTTAAGTATGTTATGTCCGTTGACCCTGAAATGAAGCTCAACAAGTATAACAAGGGCAAATATCTGCTTCGCCACGCCTTTGAGGGCGATTATCTGCCTCATGACATTCTTTACCGCGAAAAAGCCGCTTTCAGCGACGCGGTAGGTCATTCGATGGTTGATTATCTCAAGGAATTTGCCGAGGAGGTTTATTCCGACGATGAATACGAAGCAGGCATAGCCGCTTATGATTTTGCAAAGCCTTTCACAAAGGAATCGCTCCTTTACAGAGATATATTTGAAAAGTATTACCCCGGGCAGGCGGAAATGGTAAAGGATTTCTGGATGCCCAACAAGGAATGGGAGGGCTGCAATGTCAACGACCCGTCGGCAAGAGTTCTCTCAAACTACGGCGCAAGCGGTGTTTAATCCTGCGCCTGTTAAATTTGACAGCTCCTTTATATTTCTCTAACACACAGGATAAGCCGCAGGGATTGATTTCTCTGCGGCTTTCCTGCTTTTTATGTTGACTTATTCTTAAAAACGGTATATAATTCCATAGGCGGCGCAATCTTGAATATTCATCGTGCCGACGGCATAAAATTTTGGTAAAACGGGAAAGGATGTGTTTCGGTGAAGCTCGGCTTTGTTGAATTTATTAAGGTTATACTTATAGGAATTATCGAGGGTATAACCGAATGGCTGCCCATAAGCAGCACGGGGCATATGCTGCTCTTTGACGCTTTTATTCCGCTTAAAATGACCGAGGAATTTAAAGAAATGTTTTTCGTTGTAATTCAGCTCGGCGCGATTATGGCGGTAGTTGTGATGTTTTGGAAGAAAATGTTTCCTTTCGGCTATGCCGATAAAAAGCTGCAAATAAAAAAGAGCATAATTATGATGTGGGTCAAGGTGATTGTCGGCTGTATTCCCGCAGGAGTGCTCGGACTGCTGCTTGATGATTTTCTTGAAGCGCATTTCGGAAACGCGCTAACGATTTCTCTGATGCTGATTATTTACGGTGTTGCCTTTATTCTTGTTGAAAACTATAATAAAAACAGGCAGCCCAAAATCGGTTCAATCGCCGCGATAGATTATAAAACCGCTCTGATTATCGGCTGTTTTCAGGCACTTTCAATGATTCCGGGCACTTCCCGCTCGGGCGCAACGATAGTCGGCGCTCTGCTTATAGGCGTTTCGCGCACGGCGGCGGCTGAATTTACATTCTTTCTTGCCGTTCCCACAATGCTCGGTGCAAGCCTCCTGAAGCTTGTTAAATTCGGCTTTGATTTCACGGGAGCGGAGATTACGGCTCTTATAACGGGAATGATTGTTGCCTTCGGCGTTTCGCTCTTTGCAATAAAATTCCTTATGGACTATGTAAAACGCCATGATTTCAAGCCCTTTGGGTGGTACAGAATAGCATTGGGCGTAATAGTCCTGATTGTTTCGCTGATAAGTAAAAATATATAAAAAGACAGCCCTCGTTTTTGTTGAACGAGGGCTGTTGCTGTTTTAAAGCTTAATTTCCTCAGCTGCTTTAAGCCACATTGCCGCGCTTGCGTCGCTCGGCATTCTCCAATCGCCCCTTGGCGAGAGGCAAATTCTGCCCACCTTAACTCCGTCGGGCATACAGCTTCTCTTGAATTGCTGGCTGAAAAAGCGCCTGTAAAAGGTTTTAAGCCATTTCAGAATGGTTTCGCCGTCAAAATCGTCCGCAAACGCTTTTTTTGCAAGCATAAATATTTTCTCAGGCTCAAACCCGAAGCGCAGAGCATAATAAAGGAAAAAGTCATGCAGAGCATAAGGACCTACTATGCTTTCGGTCCGCTGAGCAATTTCGCCCTTTGCGTCGGGAGGAAGCAGCTCGGGACTTATCGGCGTTGCGATAATATCGGTTAAATATTCCGTGCTTTCGGGGAAAATGTTGTTTTTAACAAGGCAGTCAATCATCCAGCGGATAAGCGTTTTCGGTATGCTGGCGTTTACTCCGTACATACTCATATGGTCGCCGTTATAGGTGCACCAGCCGAGCGCAAGCTCGCTCAAATCGCCCGTGCCGATAACAAGTCCGTTTGATTTGCCCGCAAAGTCCATCAAAACCTGCGTTCTTTCTCTTGCCTGTGCGTTTTCATATGTCAGGTCATAACATTCCGTGCTTTGCCCGATATCCTCAAAATGGCGCAGGCAGGCTTCCTTTATATTGATTTCCTTGCTCGTAATGCCGAGAGATTTCATAAGATTAACGGCGTTGTTGTAGGTTCTGTCGGTCGTGCCGAAGCAGGGCATAGTTATGCCGATAACATCGGTCAGAGGTCTGCCGAGCTCTTTGATTGCCTGAACGCTTACAAGCAGGGCAAGGGTTGAATCAAGCCCGCCTGAAATGCCGATAACGGGGTTGCAGCGGGTGATTTGAAGGCGCTTTTTAAGCCCTGCAACCTGCATTTCAAATATCGAAAGGCAGCGTGACAGTCTGTCCTTTTCGGTTGCTGGAACAAACGGCAGCTTGTAAACCTTTGCATATTCTCCCGCCGCTTCGGGAGTGTAAAGAGGCAGATTTACGGTGCGGATATCCTCGGAACCGTAGAGCGATGCGCAGTCAGAAAATGCGGTGTTATGCATTCTGTCGTGCCTTAATTTTCCGAGGTCAATGTCGCTGATTATCATTGAGTTTGAAGATATCTGCTCCTGCTGCTCTGCCGTAACGATACCGTTTTCGCAAATAAGGCTGTGACCCGAGAAAATGAGGTCGGTAGTCGATTCAAGGCAGCCTGCCGAGCAGAAGGCATAGCCGCAAATGCCGCTTGCCGATTGCTGAGATATCAGCCCTCGGCGGTATTCTCTTTTTGAAATTGTTTCATTGCTCGCCGAAAGATTGGCGATTATTTCGGCTCCCGCAAGGCAGAGCAGGGTGCTCGGCGGCAGGGGAGTCCATAAATCCTCGCATATCTCAAAGCCTATTTTAACTCCGCCGGCGTCAAAAACAAGGCTGCCGACGGGTATTTCATATTCGGGAGCGGGTATACCCATGGCTTTTGAGCTTATTGAGCTGCATAAAAGCGAGGATGCGGAGGAAAACCATCTTTTCTCATAGAATTCTCCGTAATTCGGCAGAAATGTTTTCGGCACAATGCCTGCTATTCTTCCGCGGAAAATGATAACGGCGCAGTTATACAGCGAGCCGTCAATCCGTACGGGCGCGCCTGCGGCAATAACGGTGTTGCTCTCTCTGCTTGCGGCGATAATCTTCTTGATGCCGTCAAGAGCGGCGCTCAGCAAGGGCTGCTGGAAGAAAAGGTCGGCGCAGGTGTAGCCCGTTATGCCAAGCTCGGGAAGCACAAGCAAATTAACATCAGCCTTTTTTGCCTCTTCAACAAATTTCAGGGTATGCTCAATGTTAAAATCAACATCGGCAACCGAAACATCAGGCACGGCGCAGGCAACGCGAAAATAATCGAACATAAAAAAACCTCTTTAAACTTTTTGCTCCGATAAATCAAAATTATTAAGCGAAAAAAGTATAATTTTTACATATATATGCATTCTAACACATACCGACGCGCTTGTCAAAACAAAATACTTTTATATGCTTGCAAGCGGCGAAATCCAACGGATTTTTCATAAAAAAAGCGCTTGCTTTTTCAAAAACGGCGGGTTATAATTATAATGGACTAATTTTTTGATTATTTATTTTTATAATTACCGCGGAGGTTAGAATAATGCGAAAAACAAAAATTATATGCACTCTCGGTCCTGCAACGGACGATGCGGATATTCTCGAGCAGCTTGTTGAAGAGGGGATGAATGTTGCCAGATTTAATTTCTCTCACGGAACTCACGAAATCCAGAAGCGGCGAATCGAGCAGCTTAAAGAAATCAGAAAAAGGAAGAATAAACCCGTTGCCGCTCTGCTTGACACCAAAGGACCGGAAATCCGTCTCGGCGATTTTGAAAACGGCGGAGTTATGCTTGAAGCGGGTCAGATGTTTACCCTGACGGGCGATCAGGTTATAGGCAACGAGCATATCGCAAGCGTCACATACGCCAATCTTGCAAAGGATGTTAATATCGGAACGAGGATTTTAATTGATGACGGACTTGTTGAAATGGTGGTTCTTTCCGTCAAATATCCCGAAATGCAGTGCGTTGTCAGAAACTCGGGATATATCTCAAATCACAAGGGAGTCAACGCTCCGGGGATGCACCTAAAGCTTGAATATCTCAGCCCGAAGGATAAAGAAGATATTCTTTTCGGAATTGAAAATGATATGGATTTTATTGCGGCTTCATTCACAAGAAGCGCGGAGGATATCAGAGAATTACGGCGTTTCCTTGCCCGAAACGGCGGCGAGGACATTGATATTATCGCTAAAATCGAAAATCAGGAGGGCGTTGACGATATTGACGCCATTATCGAAGAAGCCGACGGAATTATGATTGCCCGCGGAGATATGGGCGTTGAGCTTCCAGAGGAGGAAGTGCCCATAGTTCAAAAAATGATTATAAAAAAAGTTTATGAAGCGGGCAAAAGAGTTATAACGGCAACACAGATGCTCGATTCGATGATCAAAAATCCCCGCCCGACCAGAGCGGAAACAACCGATGTTGCCAACGCGATTTATGACGGCACAAGCGCAATAATGCTCTCGGGCGAAACGGCGGCAGGTAAATTTCCTGTTGAAGCGCTGAAAACAATGGTTAAAATTGCCGACAGAACCGAGCGCGACATTGATTACCGCAAACGCTTTTTCCACAGTGAGCGCAAAGCCAATCCCGATGTTACCGACGCTATCTGCCACGCAACCTGCACCACGGCTCACGACCTTAATGCCAAAGCCATAATTACCGTCACAAAGTCGGGCAGATCGGCAAGAATGATTTCCCGTTACAGACCCGACTGCGGAATTATCGGCTGCACAATCAGCGAAAAAGTCTGCCGTCAGCTTAACCTCTCATGGGGCGTAACACCGATTTTGCTTGATGAGAAAAAAGAAGTTTTCGAGCTGTTTGAGCACGCCGTCAGCGTTGCAAAAAGCGAAAATCTTCTCAAAAGCGATGATATTGCCGTTATCACTTCGGGAGTTCCGATAGGCATTTCAGGCACAACCAATATTATCAAGGTCGAGATTGTTGAATAAAATTCTAAATGGCTTGTATCGGTTCAATTTAACCATACAAGCCATTCTTTATTATATTCATTTGTTTGCGGTTTTAAATATCAGCACAGCCTCGCGAGAGCCGATTTCTCCGAGGGCATATGGGTCGTGAGTTTCACGGTTAAAGCTGTCCGCGGGAACAATGCGGTTATATGTGAAGGGATGGTCGAGATCAATTACAACATTCTCAAGACTGAAATTTTTGTCAACAAAATAGGAGTCAAAAACAAATATTTTACCGTCTTTTTCCCCGGTCAGTAAAACATAATGCTGCACATCATAATAAAGCCTGACTACCGCCGTGCCGCCTTGCCTCAAAGCTTTGACTATATCGGCATCCTCGTTCATTGAAACCTTTTCACCGGAAAGATAGCGTGTAAAAATCGGGAATTTTCTGACGGCGGCGAATTCGTTGAGCCAGCCGCAAAGCGACCTCATTGCCGCGCAGGAGGTTCCGCCCTTTCCGGGAGAGCCGTCAGAGCCGCTGCGGTCAAGGCAGAAGCGCATTACGTTGATTATCAGCTCCGGCGGAATTTCTTCTCTTTCAAAGAGAAAGCTGACCGCATTTATAACCGATGAGGGACCGCAGTCATATTCAGTTGACTGATATTGAAGCGGATTTTTCATATCATTACCTTTTTTGTTCCTTTTTAACATTTCCGATGGCGGTAACAGCTTTGTATCCCGCCTCCGATATTCGCCTTTCAAGGCAGCCGCGGCATTGTGCCGCTTCTTCTCCCGTGCAGATTTTATTTTCATAGAGTGAATAAAGCTTTCTGACTTCAACGGGGGAAAGATTGGGCATAACAACATTTGCGCCTGCTTTTAAGCCAAGCTCGCGCCCTTGCGGATGAAGTGTACCCAACGCTGTTGTTGACGGAATAAGCGCATAGGGAAACATAAGCCGCAAAACTGAGATGAGCCGAAGCGTCAGCTCAACGCCGCCGTTGGTGAATGACGAAAACGGCGTCTGCTCGTGCGTTATATATGGGCCTATTCCTATCATATCAGGCTTTAGCGACTGCAAAAAACGCAAATCTTCTATTAAATTATCGGTTGTCTGATACGGCGAACCGACCATAAATCCCGAGCCGACCTGATAGCCAATCTCTTTTAAATCAAAAAGGCATCGCTTTCGGTTGGCAAGGCTCATATTTTCGGGGTGAAGCCTGCGGTAATGCTCCTCCGATGCGGTTTCGTGGCGGAGAAGATAGCGGTTAGCACCCGCATCAAAGAATGATTTATAGCTTTCTTTGGACTTTTCTCCGACGGAAAGGGTTATCGCACAGTCGGGAAAACGGCTTCTGATTGCATAAACTATGTCGCATATCTTGTCATCCGTGAAAAACGGATCCTCGCCGCCTTGTAAAACAAAGGTGCGAAAGCCGAGACGATAGCCCTCGTCACAGCATGCAAGAATATCTTCTTTGCCGAGGCGGTAACGCTCGGCAGATTTGTTGCCGCACCGAATTCCGCAGTAATAGCAGTTGTTGCGGCAATGGTTTGTGAATTCGATAAGCCCGCGCAGATAAACCTCATCGCCGTAAATTTCCCTGCGCTTTCTGTCGGCGGCGGCAAAGAGCGATTGGTCAGATTCTTTGCTGTCAAGCAGCTCTTTGAGTTCGCCGTCAGAGAGATTTCGTTCTGCCGAGAGCTTTTCAATCAGTGTATCATTTGACATTAAAATTCAGAGCTGAAAATCGGTTTTCAGCAGCTCCTTTT
Organism: Clostridiaceae bacterium; assembly: GCA_016297555.1. Classification (GTDB taxonomy): domain Bacteria; phylum Bacillota; class Clostridia; order Oscillospirales; family Acutalibacteraceae; genus CAG-177. The sequence continues at coordinate 12,430 of JAEDGK010000016.1, read as the reverse complement.
AAATATGTGTTTTTTCGGAATCAGATAAAGCGAACAATTCCTATATAAATACTATGCGTTATTATAGCCTTATCAGGGTGAATTGTCAAGAGTATACAAAAAACAAGCCGCGGGAGAGCAAATTATCCCGCGGCTGAAAAGCTTATCCGAGATTTATTTAAGTTTTGAGAGCGACCATGCCGCAATGTCCTCATAAACGCGGAAACGGTCTGTTTCATTTAAGATTTCGTGGCGCATTCCGGGGTAAAGGCGCAGGGTAACATCTTTTTTACCCGCAAGCTTTAAATCGTTATAAACCTGCTTTACTCCGCTGCCGTATTGACCGACGGGGTCATCCTCACCCGCAGTGAGCAATATGGGGATGTCCTTATAAATATCGTTATACCAATCCTTGCCCGAAACCTTATGAAGAATTGTGAAAAGGTCTTTATAGCCTGCTGCGGTGAAAATGAAGCCGCAGTATTTGTCTGCTATGTATTTGTCAACATGCTCCGTGTCGGTTGAAAGCCAGTCAAAAGGTGTTCTGTTGTCGGTCTTTTTGTTATATGTGCCGAAAGCGAGCTTATCGATAAACTTGCTGCGGTGGCGGCTCCCTTTGGCTTTGGCAACTGTTCCCGCAAGAGTTATTGCAATCGGTGCGGCGGGGTTTTTGCCGCTTGTGCCGCAGAAAATGCAGGCTTTAATGCTTTCGTCTCTGCCGTAGCGGCGGATATATTCTCTCGCAATAAAAGAGCCCATGCTGTGGCCGAAAAATATAATCGGCAGATCGGGATATTCTTTCTTAATCATTTCGGTAAGAGTGCGCTCGTCTTCAACCAGAGAATTCCAGCCGCCGCTTTCGCCGAAATAACCGAGGTCATCGTCGCTCTTTATGGATTTACCGTGGCCGATATGGTCGTCAACCAAAACGGCAAAGCCCTTTTCGCAGAGAAAACGGGCAAATTCTTCGTATCTTTCGCCGTGCTCCGCCATGCCGTGAACTATCTGAAAAACAGCCTTTGGCGCCTCGGGAGCCCAACATCTTGCAAAAACATCTGCAACACCGGTTTTGGACGGAACGGAATACTCTTTTCTGATTATTTCCATAATTCATACCCCTTTCATAACATTTGACATAACCATTATATCATATGTGTGCCTGACAGGCAATACAACAGATTGCAGAATGTGACCGTGAATCAGATAAATTTTTTGATTCGTTTTCTCAGGGTTATGCCTACGGCGCAGGCGGCGGCAATCTTAATCGCATCACCGGGAAGGAACGGAACAACACAGGCGGCAAGCGCAGCACCGAGCTGAGATTTGGTTTGAAAAATAAACCAAGCCGTGCCCAAAGCATAAAGAACAGCCGTGCCTAAAATCATACTGAGCGGGTAAATCCATTTTTTGCTTTCAAGCTTGCTTATCATCAAACCAATTATAAGGACGCAGGGAATATAGCCGATTATGTATCCGCCCGTTACTCCTACAAGTTTTTGCAGACCTCCCGTAAAGGCTGAAAAAACGGGCAGACCCGCGGCTCCGAGCAGAATATATATTATTACTGCGCTGAATGAATATTTCCAATCAACGGTTGCGGCGATAATATAAATCGCAAAGGTTGCAAGCGACAGCGGAATTTCGCCGGCAGGCAGGGAAAGGGGAGCGAGAACGCAGATTATTGCTGCCAAAACTGCGGTCATAGCTATTTTTTTTGTTTTCATGGTTTTTCCTTCTTTCAACATCTTGTAAAGTTAATGTGCTTTACTCGTTATAATTTAAATATGCTTGTTCAGCACGTTTTTTAATAATATCAACGGATTCGGGGCTTTCTTCTGCACAGCAGGCTATTATTGCACCGACTTCCGGAGTAAAGGTTAATAACTTTACAGTTTCAAATCCCTGATTGTTCAGAAGCCGAGTGAAATAATTTCTGAAAACATCACTGTGCTGAAAAATTCCTCCCCAAAGCCCTATCGGAGTTTCTTTTTTTGCGCTTTTTAGCAGGGAAACTGCGGTTTCAAAAAGCAAATCGGCTTCGGTTTCGATTATTTTTAAAGCGGTTTTATCTCCGCTTTCCGCACATTCACATACTCTTGCCGCAAACGCCGCCGTTTTTTTTCGGGTTACCTTTTGCGTATAGTACAAATCTATCAAATCATATAAATTATCGGTGTTGAAATGTTCCTTACATTCTTGAATAAGAATTGTTTCGTCTGCGCTTACCTCATAAGCTCTGATTGCGGTCTTTATGCCGCGCAGACCTATTGAATATCCGCTGCCCTCATCGCCGAGTATATATCCCCAGCCGCCTGCGTGCTTTATTTCGCCGTTGCTTTTGCGTAAAGCCGCAACCGAGCCCGTGCCGCTGATTATAACGGCACATTCTTCTTTTTCGCTGACAGCCTCCAATGCCACATAAAGGTCGGAATCCATAATTATTTTTTTGCTGTTGATTATTCCCGAGCAAAACCGCTCGGTTTCGTCGGGGGAAGCTCTGTCGTTGAGAGCGGACATACCGATAACGGCGCAGTCAAAGCTTTTTTGCGGAAGCTTTTCTATGATTTCTTTCATTGCCTGCCTTGCATTTTCAAAGCCGACCGAATAATAGTTTATGCTTTCTCCCACGGCTCTGCCGATAAACTCTCCGTCATCGCTGAAAACAACGGCGGTTGTTTTGCTTCCTCCGCCGTCAACTCCGAGAAAGTATTTTCGGATTTTCATGCAAACCTCCCCGACAGGAATTCAGAACGAATTAACAAATTATACATTTATTTTTCGCAACCTGTCAATATATTGGTGATATTATGTAAATGAACTAAATGAAGCACAATACATATGATTTCGATATAATAATTTGACTGAAAGGAAAGAACCTGTATGGATAAAACAAATAAGCAGCCCTGCGTTATGGTGTGTGTTACTCCCCAGCATTCATGCGCCAGGCTAATTGAAGCCGGAGCGGGTATAGCCGAGCGCGAAGGCGTGCCGCTTAAAGTTATCAGCGTTTTCAGAGAAAGCAGCGGACTTAATGCCAATGAAGGCGGAGCGCTTGAAACGCTTTTTGAGTGTGCCAAAAATTTTGACGCGAGTATGAATGTATATTTCAATGACAGCCCCGCGCTTGTAATTGCTGTAGCGGCAAAAAAGAACAATGCCGTTACGCTTGTTACGGGTTTTCCGGCAGAGGGAAGCAGCGGCTTTATCGCCAGAATACACGAGCTTCTGCCCGAGCTGCCGGTTACAATGGTTGATAACGATATGAAAGAATACAGGATTATTCCCGTTGACCCCGAAGAGGTTGAAGCCGCAAGGCTGATGAATACAAGCTCAGTTCATTGATATGCCGCCCGAAAAAAGGCGGTTAACCGCATTTCTCAAATCGGTATATTCCCCGCCCTCAAGGGCGGGATTTTTTTTGAGCAGATTTTCGGCGGCGGCGTGGGTTTCACGGATTGCCTCGCCGTCGGTCATCATATTTGCAATTTTCATTTCGGGCAAACCGTGCTGGCGGGAGCCGAAGAAATCGCCGGGTCCGCGCAGGCGCAAATCCTCATCCGCAATTTTAAACCCGTCGGCAGTTGAGGTCATAATTTTAAGCCGCTGCTCCGTTTCGGGGTTTTGAGCGTCCGAAATCAAAATGCAGGTTGATTTTTCCGTGCCTCTGCCTATTCTGCCGCGGAGCTGATGAAGCTGTGAAAGTCCGAAACGCTCGGCGTTTTCAATAACCATAATAACGGCGTTGGGAACATCAATGCCGACCTCAATTACCGTTGTTGAAACGAGCAGCTGCGTTTCACCCTTGGCAAAGGCGTCCATAACGGCTTTCTTTTCGGCGGGCTTCATTTTTCCGTGAAGCAGACCGACGGAAAAGCCTCTGAAAAATTCCTCGGAGAGATTTTTATAAAGCTCCGTAGCGGCGGTAAGCTCCGAATCCTCGCTTTCCGCAACAAGCGGGCAAACTATGTATCCCTGAAATCCTGCGCACAGATGCTTTTTGATGTATCCGTAAGCGCGCTCACGCTTTTCGGAGTTTACAAGATAGGTTTCAACCTTTTGCCTGCCGCGCGGCAGTTCATCAAGAATGCTCAGGTCAAGGTCACCGTAAATTATCAGAGCAAGAGTGCGCGGTATCGGAGTTGCCGACATAACAAGAGTGTGCGGATTGATGCCTTTGGCGCTGAGAGAGCCGCGCTGATTAACGCCGAAGCGATGCTGTTCGTCCGTAACGGCAAGAGCCAATCGGCTGAATTCAACATCCTTTTGGAGCAGGGCGTGAGTTCCGATAATAAGGTCAATTTTGCCGTTTTTCAGGCTTTCTTTTATTCTCTTTTTTTCGCCGGCGGGGGTTGAGCCGGTCAGCAAAGCCAAAGAAATATCTGTGTCACCAAACATTTTCGCAAGTGTTTTGTAATGCTGCATTGCAAGCACTTCGGTGGGAGCCATCAAAGCGCTTTGGCATCCGTTGCGCGCGCAGTTATATATCAGAGCCGCGCTCACGGCGGTTTTTCCCGAGCCGACATCTCCTTGGAGCAATCTGTTCATCGGGATTTCGCGCATCATATCCTCCGATGCCTGAGCGATGGCTCTTTTCTGTGCTCCCGTCAGCTCGAAAGGCAGAAGGTTGAAGAATTCCGAGGTGTAATCCTTCTGCATGGAAAAAGCCGTTGAACGGCGGTTTTTCGTTTTAAGGCGCATAAGTCCGAGCTCGAGCAGAAAAAGTTCCTCAAAAATCAGCCTTCTGCGCGCCTCGGAAAGCATATCTTCATTTTCGGGGAAATGAATGTTGTGCAGTGCGCTTTCAAGCCCCATCAGGCAATAGCTGTTTCTGATGTCTTCGGGCAAAGGGTCGGTGAATTTTCCGCAAACCTCAAAAGCAGTTTTGACGAGCTTTTCTGTTGCGCGGGAATTCAGCCCCGCCGTCTGCGGATAAATCGGCCGCAGCCTTTCCGTTCCGTCAAACTCGGTAAATTCGGGTGAATTCATTGAGCGGTAATAGCCCTTGCCCGTGATTTTGCCGAAAAACAGGTATTCTTTGCCCTGCTCGATTTTTTCTGCGGCAAATTTATTGTTGAAAAATGTTATATCTATTAAGCTTTCGCCGTCCGTGACCTCTGTTTTATAGAGTGTCATACCCTTGCGAATTCTGTGCTCGCGGCACGGCATACCCGCAATCGCTCTTATGCATACGGTTTCTCCGAGCGGGGCGTCCTTAATGGCTGTAATTTTGCTCCAATCCTCATAAACTCTCGGGTAAAAGGTCAGCAAATCCCAAAGGGTAAAAATTCCGAGCTTGCCGAGCATGGCGGCTCTTTTTTCACCCACGCCTTTCAGATATTTTATGCTTGCGTTTAATTCCATTGCTTACTCCGCTGAAATAAGATAATAATAAAGCGGCTGACCGCCGTAAACAGGCTCTATCTCAATGTTGCCGCAGCGTGCAAGAACGGTGTTGACAACCTTTTCCGCATTGCCGCCGTCGGTATCTTTTCCGTAAAAAAGAGTGATTCTTTTCTGCTTGGATTTTTCAAGCAGGCGGCGTATTATTTCCGCCGTGGTTTCGGATATATCATATCCCGCGCAAACAATTTCTCCGCCGACAAGCCCGATTATCTGCCCACGGCAGAAGTGTTTGCCGCTGCCGAAACTGCCGTCCCTTGCTGCATAGGTAACTGCGCCGCTGATGACCGAGGATACCGCCGTGTCCATTCCCGCAATGTTATTTTCGGGCGAATTTGACGGAGAGAACGCTTTTGCGGCGGCAATTCCTTCGGGTATTGTTTCGGCATTGTTTACCCAAACCCTTTTGCCGCTCATAACGGCGGCTCTCTTTGCGGCGAGCACCGTGTTTTTGTTGTTGGGGGAAATAAAGATGTTTTCACAGTTACATTCGGCTATTGCCTTTAAAATGTCGCCTGCGCTTGCATTCATCGAGCCTGAACATTCAAGAGCGGAAACGCCCTCGTTTTTTTCTAAAAATTCTTTAAGACCCGAGCCGCTGCAAAGGCTGATTAATCTGCTTTTTTCGCTTGCGGCTGCCGCCTGAAATTTCATATTATCGATTTTGATATTGCTCAGCTCACCGAGCTCAAGCCCCAGCGCCAAAGCCGAATCGGGAGCGTTTGTGTGAATATGCACCTTGATAATGCCCGAGTGCTCTGCGGCGGCGGTGCAGTCGCCTGTTTCGGACAGGCGTTTTTTCAGCAGGGAAATATCTGCATTTTCTGCGCCGTTTATCAGAAATTCGGTGCAGTAGATATATTTTATATCTTCGCTTGTTTTGTAGCTTTTTACCGTGGAGTTTTTGGGAATATCCGATAAACCGTCGGCATTTTCGGCTTGCGCCATTCCCTCCAAAATATATACAAGCCCTTGACCGCCTGCGTCAACAACGCCGTGCTTTTTAAGTATCGGAAGAAGATTTGGCGTTGATTTAAGTGAAGCGCGCGCTCCGTCAAGAGCGGCATAAAAGGTTTCTTTTACGCTTTTTCCTTTTTTAGCCGCCGAATGTGCTTTGGAGGCGGCAATCCTGATAACCGTCAGCATAGTGCCCTCGGTAGGCTTTTCGAGAGCGGCATAGGCTTCTTCACAGCCGTTTTCAAGTCCGCGGGCAAGCGCCTTTGCATCAATAAAATCAAGCCCGTCTATGCTTTGGGCAAAGCCCTTGAAAATCAGAGAAAAAATAACTCCCGAGTTTCCGCGTGCACATCTCAAAAGCTCGCCCGCCGCGATATCCGCAAGCTCTCCCGCGCAGTTTCCGTCGTAATCCGAGATTGCCCCCGCACAGCCCGAAAGAGTCAACGAAAGATTTGTGCCCGTGTCGCCGTCGGGAACGGGGAAAACATTGAGGCTGTTTACCTGCTCCGAATGTTTTTCAATGTTTTTTGCGGCAGAGCATATCGCTTTTTTCAGCATTTCGGCGCTTATCATAATATACCGTCCTCCCAAAAGAGATTTTGAATATATTATGGCAAGATTTTCAGCGTATAAACCGTATTATTTGAAACTCCATGTTTCAATGTCATAAAAAACATCGCCGTCACAGCAGGCAAAATCCGCCTGCATAGAATTGGTGTAAGACGCGGCGGCGTTTCTGTAACACAGAGGTACGAGCGGAAGCTCTTCGTTAAAGGTGTTCACAAAATCCATCAGCTCACATTCTCCCGAAAGAAAAGCCGAGTATCTTTTGCAAACCGCTGCATTGGAATCAATTCCGTAGCCCGCGTTGCCGCCGAGCAGGGGAGAAAGGTCCATATTCGGCGTGAGACGGATTTCGCCGATATATAAATCATAGGAGCCGAGCTCAATCGCTTCGGTGTAATATTCGGCTGTGTAGTCTTTCAAAACCACCTTGAAGCCGAGAGATACAAGCGAATTTTGTATAAGCTTTGCCGTTTCAAGCTTAAAAGGATTTTCTTTGTTGACAAGCAGAGAAATTTCTTTTTCGGTCACTTCTTTGCCGGCTTTTTCGATGATTGCCTTGGCTTCTTCAAGGCTCGGAGTTATGATTAGGTCTTTTGAAACGAGCGGATACCATTCGGGGTTAAACGGCGAATAGGTTTCTCTTGCGTGCCCCTGAAATGCCGTTGCAACAATTTCTTTGCGGTTTACTGCAAGATTTACGGCACGGCGCACTTCGGCGTTTGAAAAAGCCGCGCTCGCCGAATTGAACGCAAGATAAACAAAGTTGTTAATTCCCATTTCAACGGTTTTGGCATTGATTCTCGAATAAACGCCATTGCTTAAATCATTATAGTAAAAACCCGTGTTGCCGATTTCAAGGCTGCTTTCAACCGAGCTGCTGTCTCTGACGGGAACAAGCATAATTGTTTTGACAGCGGGGTTGAAATTCTTCTTTTTTGTGTTGACAACAAGGTAGACGGATTCGCCCGATTTTTCGGGAACATAACGCCCTGCGCCGATTGGCAGCTCGCCCGATGAGCCGCTTTTGACAATCGGAAAAGTAAGGCAGGACAGAGCATAAGGGTCGGGCTTTTTGAGGCTGAATACCAGCATATTTGACGATGAAACGCTCGCTCCCGAAAAATTCTCAAGCCTTGATCCGTAAGCGGGAGAGAACTTGGCTCTGTCAAATGAATATACAATATCGTTTGCAGTAACGGCGCTTCCGTCAGAAAAAACGGCGGAAGAAAGAGTAACATTTACCGCTGTGCCGCTGACTATTGCGCTTTCGGCGATAACGGGAACGGGCTTGTAGGTTTTATCAATTTTATAAAGCCCGTCATAGACAAGCCCGAGTATCTGAATGTTGGCAGCCATTGTGGAAGTGAAAGGGTCAAGCATATCAGCTTTGGAATAAGCCAGCTTCAGAATTCCTTCCTTTTGGTCGCTTATGTTGGAAACAATAACAGGTTCGTCCGAAGAGTCGGAATCGTCCTTACAGCCGTAAAAAACGGTAAAAATCAAAGAGAATATAATAATCAGAGCGGCAGCTCTTTTCATATCTATCATCCTTTATACTAAAAGCTTCAAAAATTACTGCTATTATATAATACAACAAAAGCGGCGCGATTGCAAACCATATTTTTGATTTTTATATTGTATTTTTATGCGGACTAATATATAATAAACAAGTTAAATATCAGCCGAAAGGAAATGTAATAAATGAAGCTTGGAATAGTCGGTTTGCCCAATGTCGGCAAAAGCACACTTTTTAATGCAATCACCAACGCGGGCGCGCAGTCGGCAAACTATGCGTTCTGCACAATCGAGCCGAATGTCGGAGTGGTAGCCGTTCCCGATGAAAGGCTTGATAAGCTTGCAGAAATCTATAATCCCGTTAAAATAACTCCCGCTTTCATTGAGTTCGTTGATATTGCGGGTCTTGTCAGGGGTGCGTCAAAGGGAGAGGGTCTCGGCAATAAGTTCCTTTCTCATATCCGAGAGGTTGACGCAATAATCCATGTTGTGCGCTGCTTTGAAAATGACGATATTGTTCATGTTGATGCAACCATCGATCCCGAAAGGGATATTGAAACCATAAATCTTGAGCTTATTTTCTCCGATATTGAAATGGTTGAGCGCAGGATTGACAGAGTAACAAAGGCGCTCAAGGGCGACAAGTCGCTTGCGGGTGAGCTTGAATTTCTGAAAAGACTTCACGAAAGCCTTGAAAACAACATTCCTGCAAGGAACCTTGAATGTGACGAGAATGAAAAGGCATGGCTTTCTGAAATTGCTCTGCTTACCGCCAAGCCCGTTATCTATGCCTGCAATATGAGCGAGGACGATTTTGCGGGCGGACTTGATAATAACGCAAATTATAAAAAGGTCTGCGCCATTGCTCAGGCGGAGGGCAGCGAGGTTCTTCCCATCTGCGCCGAGCTTGAAGCCGAGATTGCCTCTCTTGATAAGGAAGAAAAAGAAATGTTCCTTTCGGAGCTCGGCGTTGAAACGGGCGGGCTTGATTTGCTTGTTAAAAAGAGTTACGCTCTGCTCGGGCTTATCTCTTATCTGACGGCGGGTCAGCCCGAGGTCAGAGCATGGACTATCAAAAATGGCACAAAGGCTCCGCAGGCTGCCGGCAAAATCCACAGCGATTTTGAAAGAGGCTTCATCAGAGCCGAAGTTATTTCTTATGATGACCTTATTGCGCTCGGCTCGATGACGGCGGCGAAAGAAAAGGGACTTGTCAGAAGCGAGGGCAAGGATTATGTTATGAAGGACGGCGATGTTGTCCTTTTCCGCTTCAATGTCTGATAAAAAGCAAAGAGCAGTCGGTCACGCTCTCGCACTTTTTACCATTATCGTTTGGGGCAGCACTTTTATTTCGTCAAAAACTCTGCTTTCGGAGCTGACTCCCGTTCAGATAATGATTTCACGCTTTGTCATTGCGTATGCCGTATTGTGGCTGCTTCATCCCAAATGGGAAAAGACTTCTCTTAAAGACGAAGCTTTGTTTGCGGCAATGGGCGTTTTCGGCTGTACACTTTATTTCATTGCGGAAAATTATGCTCTCAAGTTTACTCTCGCTTCAAATGTGAGCATAATTGTTGCGGGCGCACCGATATTAACCGCCGTTCTTGCTCATTTTTTCACAAAGGGCGAAAAGCTCAACCGTAATGCGCTGCTCGGCTTTTTGGTGGCGTTTTCGGGAGTAATAATGGTTGTGCTCAACGGCAAATTCGTGTTAAAGCTCAATCCTCTGGGCGATGTTTTATCGCTTCTTGCCGCGCTCTCGTGGGCTGTTTATTCGGTTATTCTCAGAAACTGCGTTGATAAATACAACAGCATTATGCTCACAAGGAAGCTGATGTTTTACGGCTTTATCACGGCTTTTCCGATAATGCTTTTGCAGGGCGGCGGATTTCCTACCGAAGCTTTTAAAGAGCCGAAAATGCTGTTGAATATTCTTTTTCTTGGCGTTATCGGCAGCGGAATTTGCTATGTTTTGTGGAACAGGGCAATAGCCCGCCTCGGCGTAGTTACAACCAACAACTATATATATCTCAATCCGTTTATAACGCTTGTAGCGGCAGGAATTTTTCTTCACGAGCCGATAACCCCTATGGGCATAATCGGCGCGTTGCTCATCATATCGGGCGTTGTTATATGCTCAAAAAAAGTAAAAAAGGCAGATTAAAACACACTCTCCGTGGAATGAATAATCACGGGGAGTGATTTTTTTGGTAAAAAGAGCTGTGACGGTTCTGAGCGTGCTTTTTCTGATGTTTGCGGGAGTCGGAGTCAGAATTGCGTCAATAGGAGCGGAAAGCGAGCAGGCGGCGAGCCCGACGGCCTCAATGAGCGTTGATATAGCAGACCTCAGAGGAACGGTTTATGACTGCCGTATGCGCCCGCTGACAAATGCGGAGTATGATACCTATGCCGCCGCAAAGCCGACCTCCGAGGCGGCTTCGGTTTTAAAAGGCGGTTTGTCCGAAACTGTTTTTCAATCCGTATTCGAGCGAATGTCAAAGCAGAAGCCGATTGTTATAAAGCTTGAATATCCCATTGCTTCAAGTGATGATGTAATGGAAATAAAGGTTCCAAAAAGATATTCCGATTCTGCCTGCGCGTGCCATATTATCGGATATCTCGGCTCCGACGGTCACGGAGTGAGCGGAATTGAAAAGGCGTTTGATCAAGTGCTTTCCGACGGTGCGGCGAGTGTGCGCGCCAAATTTTTTTCTGACGCAAAGGGCAGAGTTATGCTCGGGGAAGATATTGAAATTGAGAACGGCGGCGCGCCGAAAGCGGGCGTGGCTTTAACTCTTGATTATGAAATTCAGCGCATAGCGGAAAATGCGCTCGACGGCTCGGGAACGGAGTGCGGAGCGGCGGTTGTTATTGATATCGAAAGCGGAGCGATAAGAGCCTGCGTTTCAAGACCCGCCTTTTCTCCCGATGCGGTAGCGGAGAGCCTCTATGACCCGCTGTCACCGATGATAAACAGAGCCTTTTTGCCTTTCAGCGTCGGCTCGGTTTTCAAGCCCGTTGTTGCGGCGGCGGCTCTCGAGCAGGGGATTGACGAGAGCTTTGAATATAACTGCACGGGCAGCGTAACTCACAACGGCGTTACCTTCAACTGCCATGAACGCGAGGGTCACGGCGTTATTGATATGCGGCAGGCGATTGCGGATTCCTGCAACACTTATTTTATTGAGCTTGCGCTTAAAACGGGAGCGGAAAGCATAATTGAAACCGCAAAGTCATTCGGCTTCGGCAGAGAAACGGCTTTTGCCGACGGAATGAAAGCGGCGGCGGGCACTTTGCCGAGCACTTCGGAGCTTGACTCAAAAGCGGCGGTCGCAAACATTGCATTCGGGCAGGGCGCTTTGCTTGCAACCCCCGTTCAAATCTGTTCCATGATGGCGGCGATAGCGCGCGGCGGAGTTTATGTTAAGCCCTATCTTGTGGATGGAGAGGTTGATTCCGATGGAGTTTTGACACCCGTCAGAAATTACGGCGAAAAAAAACAGATAATTTCCGTTTCAACGGCAATGAGGCTCAGGTCTTATCTTGAAGCGGTGGTTTTGCGCGGCAGCGGTAAGAGGGCGGCGGGTGTGATAGTTTCCGCCGCGGGAAAAACTGCTACGGCGCAAACGGGCAAGAGCGAAAACGGCGGGGAAATATACAATGCGTGGTTTGCGGGCTATTTTCCTGCGGAAAGCCCGAAATATGCCGTTGCGGTTCTGAAAGAAAACGGCGGGGAGGGAGCTGTAAGCTGCGCTCCCGTTTTTCGGGAAATTGCCGAAAAGGTAACAATTTTATACGGATAAAATATAAAGTAATAAGCAGATGTCTGCCGTTTCGGAGGCTTTGTTTGAGCCGAAAAAACATTTTCCGCCAATTATAAAAATTTTTTGAAAAAAGCCTTGACAACGCGCGGTGACTTTGTTATAATAAGCACCGTTCCGAGCGAACAAGAGTTTTGCGAGAGTGGCGGAATCGGCAGACGCGCACGTTTGAGGGGCGTGTGGTAATCCCG
>JAEDGK010000120.1 GCA_016297555.1 Clostridiaceae bacterium | reverse complement strand
CTTACTGCCGCTGATAACCGCCGTTATCCATCTGGCATTTGCATTCCCGATAATCCGCAGATTGCTTTTGCTTTTCAATATGTCTAATGTCAGTCTGTTCCTGATGACAACCGCCGTCAGCGTGGTCGTTTTTGCCGTGTTCTATACTATTGTTTATCGCATAACATCTGGCATCTATTATTCTGTTGTCAGCGGAGATAAGGATGAATAAATCTTCCGTATTTCTGCGGAAGTGTTGATATGACGGTGAATTATGAGAAAAAGCAGTGGTTGTAAAGCCGTAATTTCCTATGCGGCAATGGGTATCGGAATCATCCTTACGGGGCTGCTGCTGATACCCGCAGGCATACTTGCAATTATGATATATACCGTGTGGACAGTCACGGACCGCATTGTGGACCGGTGCAACGGGGAAGAAGAAAACGGCTTTTTGCTCTGAAATAAGCCGGTCAAGCCGAAGCCGCATACAAATGAATTTAAAAGCCGATGAGCCTTTTGCGTTCATCGGCTTTTTGTTATTATCGCCGTTACCCTAAGATTTCATAAAAATTGAAAAAAGGGTCTTCTCAAAAACGGTCAACGGTATATAATTATAATTGACCGTTTCGGTCAGCGGAGGTGTTTGCATGAACGAGAAATTTTTTGCTTTGCCAAAGGAAAAGCAGCAGGCAATAATCAATGCGGGCTATAAGGTGTTCTCAAAGAATTCATATAAAAAAAGCCCCGTGAGCGAAATTGCCGATGCTGCGGGAATAAGCAAATCCTTGCTTTTTCATTATTTCCGCAATAAGCTTGAGCTTTATATTTTTCTTTGGGATAAGTGCGCCGAGATAACGCTTGAATATTTAACCGAGTTCAACTGCTATGAGCAAAAAGATTTGTTTGAAAGTATGTATCGAGGAATGCAGGCAAAGCTGAGGCTGATGAAAGAATATCCCGATATGGGCAGCTTCGTTTTAAAAGCTTTTTACGAAAAAGAGCCCGAGGTTTGCTCCGCCGTTCAGGAAAGCTATAAGAGATATTTTAATTTAAAAGCAAATCGGACTCTGATTAATCTTGACCCGGAGCAGTTTATACCGGGGCTGGATATAAAAATGATGTATAAGGATATGTATTGGGCGTGCGAGGGCTACCTTTGGGAGACAACTCAGCGCGGAGAATTTGATGTTGAAAAATTAGAAAAAGACTTTATACAAATTATTGAGTTTTGGAAAAGCATTTATTTGAGAAAGGAATGATGAGTATGAATGCCGTTGAGATAAACGGGCTGACAAAGTTTTACGGCAAGTCCCGCGGAATAGTCGATTTGAGCCTGACCGTTGCCGAGGGCGAGTTTTTCGGCTTTATCGGGCCAAACGGCGCAGGAAAAAGCACAACTGTCCGCACTCTTCTCGGGCTGATAAAAAGCAGCGGAGGGAGCGCAAAAATCTTCGGTACGGATATTGCGGAGGATAAAAGCAAAATCCTTGCTCAAACAGGCTATTTGCCCTCCGAGGCTGTGTTTTACTCAGGAATGAGAGCGGGCGAGGTGATAAAGCTTTCTGCCGATTTGAGAAAAACAAATTGTTCGCGGGAAGCGGCGGAGCTTTGCGAAAGGCTTGAGCTTGACACTTCAAAAAAAATCGGAGATTTATCGTTTGGCAACCGAAAAAAGGTTGCAATAGTCTGCGCTTTGCAGCATAATCCGAGGCTGTGTATTCTTGATGAGCCGACAGGCAGGCTTGACCCTCTGATGCAAAGAGAATTCTTTGAAATTCTTAAAGAGAGAAATGCGCGGGGAGCAACGGTTTTTCTCTCATCTCACATTCTTTCCGAAATTCAAAAGAACTGTAACCGTGCGGCAATCATAAGAGAGGGTAAAATAATCGCCTGCGACAGCGTTGAGGCTCTTTCAAAAACAAACGCAAAGCGTGTTCACATTCAGGGAACCGCGGATTTATCCGAGCTTTCGGAAGTCAGAGATATTCAAAAAACCGAAAACGGAACAAGCTTTCTTTACGGCGGCGATATCAATAATCTTTTGCGTGTGCTTTCAAAGCATGATATCGAGGATTTGTCGGTTTCAGAGCCCGACCTTGAAGAAATATTTATGCATTATTATTCGGAGGGAGGAGAAGCAAAATGACTCTTATTAAGCATGAAATAAAGCAAAGCAGGGTTTCGCTTGCGGTCTGGACGCTTTCGATTGCATCTCTGCTTGCGGTTTGCGTTTTCCTCTATCCCGAGATGAAGGGCGAAATGGACAGCGTCGGAGATATGTTTGCGTCAATGGGCAGCTTCACCGAGGCGTTTGGAATGGATAAGATAAGCTTCGGCTCATTGCTCGGGTTTTATGCTGTTGAATGCGGCAATATTCTCGGGCTCGGAGGTGCGTTCTTTGCGGCTCTCTGCGCCGTATCCGTGATTTCAAAAGAAGAAAAAGAACACACGGCGGAATTTTTGCTGACGCACCCCGTAAGCCGCGCAAGCATTTTGACGGATAAGCTGATTGCCGTTATTCTTCAGATATTAATTCTGAATGTTGCGGTTTATCTTGCGGCTGTGTGCTCTGTTGCCGCTATCGGAGAAGAAATCCCGTGGAAAGAAATAACCCTGCTCCACTCCGCATATCTGATTTTGCAGCTTGAAATTGCAGGAATATGCTTCGGAATATCCGCATTTCTGAGCCGAGGCAGCATAGGAACGGGGCTTGGAATTGCGATTATACTTTATTTTCTTAATATCATAGCCAATCTTTCCGACAAAGCGGAGTTTCTTAAATACATAACGCCCTTCGGCTATGCGGACGGCGCGGATATTGTTTCGCAGGTGTCTCTTGATTTACCTCTGATTGCTCTCGGAGCTGTTTACGCTATTGCGGGAACAGCGGCAGGCTTCATAAAATATTCAAGGAAAGACATAAAATAATGCGACGACCTTCCGAAAAGGCACATGATAAATGAGAATTCGGGCAGTCGGTGAAATTATCTTTGATATTTTTGACGGAGAAGCAATCCCCGACTGTGATTATTGACTTAACGGTAAGAATAGTGTATAATTAAGTCATAATACAGGGAGGGAGGTCGAAAAATTGCCTCAGTTCACCAAAGCGGCTATCATTAAATCGTTTTCAAAGCTGCTTGACCAAAAAAGCTTTGAGAAAATAACGGTTAAGGATATAGTTGAGGATTGCGGAGTTAACCGTAAAACTTTTTATTACTATTTTGCCGATATCTACGATCTCCTTGAGCAGGTTTTCAGGCAGGAAATCAGCGAATTTGTTGAGTCAGAAGCCGAAAATATGACCCTTGAAGAAAGCATAATCGGAATTTTTGAAAAAATCGAGAATCGAAAAAAAGCCGTTTATCACTTATACACCTCATCCGATAAAGACGAAGTGCAGAGATATCTTATCGGAGTTCTCAACGATTTGCTTCTTGATAAGATAAAAGCGGTTTGTGCGTCAAAGGGAATAGCCGAGAGCGATGCGGTTTTGCTCTGCGGAGTTTTCGTCCTGACCTTTTCGGGTATGATTTTCGGCTGGATTGGCGGCGGAATGAAGCCCGATTACCACTATGCCATTAAGCGCGTTTGCGTAATGCTCAGAGGCTCCGTTGAGCTGATGCTCGATAATCTCAAAAAATATGACAGTCAGAAATAAAAAAATCGGACATAACAGCCGCCGTGTGGTAATTCTCCTCACGGCGGTTTTTGTGTCCGTTTATTTTGCCGTGTTTTGATGATATACTGCAAATTGTGAAGAAACACGGAGGGATTTTATGAAGCTGCTGAAAAGCACAAAATGGCTGTATATGGTTTTCTGCATACTGTTTGTTGCAGTCGGAGTTGTGTTTGTGATTTGGCCGGAAATGTCGGTTTCGGCTATCGGATATATAATCGGAGCCATCACTTTGGTGTTTGGAATAATCAGAATCATCGGGTATTTTACCGATGACCTTTACAGCATAGCGTTTCAGTTTGATTTGGCGCTCGGAATTTTTGCCGTTATAGTGGGCATTGCGTTCCTTACTCATCCGCATTGGCTTTTTTCGGCTATGCCGCTGTCTCTGGGAATATTTTTCCTTATTAACGGCTTGTTTTCCGTTCAGTCGGCGATTGATGCAAAGAGGTTCGGCATCAGGCGCTGGCGGATAATGCTCGCTTGTGCGGTTGTCGGCGCGGCATTCGGAATTTTGCTGATATTCAATCCGTTTAAGAGCGCTGTTGTTATGATGAGGCTCACGGGCATTGCGTTTGCCGTCTCGGGCATTGAAAAGCTGATTGTTGCGTTAATAACAATTAAAACGAAAAAGAATAATAAAATTGAACCTATTGAGGTGGATTATGTTGAAGTCAAAACAGGAAAAGGAGATTAAACCCGTGAAAAGCAGTATCTCGTTTTCAAAGCTTGTGTGGATTTTCGCCGTTTGCTGCGTTGTCGGCTTCGTGGTTGAAACTCTATGGTGCTATTTCAGACACGGCTACATTGAAAGCCGCAAATCGCTTGTTTACGGACCTTTGAGTGTAGCTTACGGTATGGGCGGAGTGCTTCTGACGCTTGTTTTGAGCAAGTTCCGCACCTCGTCGCTTTGGGAGGTTTTTCTTGTCTCGTTCCTCGTAGGAACGGCGGCTGAATATATCTGCTCGCTCGGTCAGGAAATAGTTTTCGGCTCGGTTGCGTGGGATTACAGTGACCTGCCGCTCAACATCAACGGCAGAGTATGCCTGCTTTATTCGATATTCTGGGGTGTTCTGGGTATCGGCTGGGTTAAGCTGATAATGCCAATGAGCGACAAACTGATAAGCCTTATACCGCCCAATGTTGATAAAATACTTGTCTGGGCTTTCGTAGCGTTCTTTGTATTTGACGCGGGTCTTTCTGCCGCCGCAGCGCTGAGAATGAACGAGCGCGAAAAGGGCGCAGAGGCGAGCAACAGAATCGAGATTTTCCTCGATGAACACTTTGACGATGAGAGAATGCATAAGATTTATGCAAACTCAAAGGAAGTTTCAAAATAATATTGCCTGTTTCTTTTTCTTCATGTGTTTATAAAACGGAAGCAGCGAGCTTGCAGAAATGCGGCTCGCTGCTTCCGTTTTGTGGAGTTTATCGGTTATTCGTTTTACACCATTTTTTTACCGCAACGGTCAGTATTATTCCGCCGACTGTTATTGCAACGCCTAAAAGTGCGTAAAAAACAGGCAAAATCATAAATCCGCCCGGAGCATGGGAAGACATTGTGAAAACGGGAATAAGGCTGACGGTTCTGTATATTCCGTAAGCGGGAACAAGAAGGCAGAATATCCATGCGTGCTTTTTAAAGAAGCCTTTTCCGGCAGAACCTGCGGCTTTGCCTGCGGGAATATCGGCTTTTTCAATATTTTCGTCAATGATTTCCGCACTTTTGTTTTCCTCTTGCGGCTCATCATCCGAGAGTAGCCAATCGGTTGTAACTCCGAAGGCGTCAGCCAAAAG
>JAEDGK010000119.1 GCA_016297555.1 Clostridiaceae bacterium | reverse complement strand
TCGCACGGCGATATTTTTTATTTTATTTTCAGCGTTTTGCACTAAAACATCAAAGCTTAAGAATTATGTTCTTTTTATCAAGAATGTAAGCAAGAAGAGTAAGCAGTACTGCTGTTACGATAACAATGATTGCAGAAACAACTGCGCTTGCAGTTTCAAAGAATCCGCCGAGAATCGGCAGAATCAGCATCAGCGGATATACAAAACAATGCAGCCATCCGTAATTCCCGAAATAATCAAGGTGAAGAAGTGCGTACGCAAAGGGTATGCAGAATGGAATACACGTTAAAATTTTTTTGAGTTTAGTTTTCATAATAATTCATCCTTTCGGTGTGTTTTTTGCTCTTCACCTATTAGACGATTTATTTTTATATTTGGTCTGTTATTTTTTGAAAAAATATGTTATTATGATTAAAATCGGATTTTTGGGGTGAATAAATTGAGTTTTAATCTCAGAGAAAAATCAAAAGAAAATATAATCGTTATTGCTCACAGGGGTGCCTGCGGCGGCAATATTCCCTGCAACACCATGGCGGCATATGAAATTGCGCTCAAACAGGGCGCAGATATGATTGAGGTTGACGTAAGCTGCAGCAGGGACGGAAAGCTTTTTCTTTTCCATCCCCGTATGGAGCGTGAGCATCTTAATTTAAGAAAAAATCTCCGATGGATGAATTACTCTAAAATTCAAAAGCTGCATTATGTTAATTTTGATGATACGCCCACTCAGTTCGGCATTGCGGATTTTGATGACCTTCTGGAGCAGTTCAAGGGCAGATGCTACATAAATATCGATAAATTCTGGGATAATCCCCAAAAAATTTATGAAACAATAAAAGCGCACGGCATGACTGAGCAGATGCTTGTCAAGAGCAAGCCGAACAAAAAGGTTTTTGAAGTGCTCGAAAATATTGCGCCAGATATTCCCTATATGCCGATTGTCAGGGATAACCATCCCGAGCACGAAAAGCTGCTGAAAAGCAACGTGAATTATGTTGGCGTTGAGGTACTTTTTGATAAGGATGATTCATATCTTGCGAGTGATGAATTCATTGAAAAGATGCATAAGGATAACATCCTTTGCTGGGCGAATGCGATAATTTATGATTATAAGGTGCAGCTCACGGGCGGCCACAGCGATGATTCTGCGCTCACAGTCAGCGAGGATTACGGCTGGGGCTGGATTGCCGACAAGGGCTTTGACATGATTCAGACCGACTGGACTATGATGCTCATTGATTATCTTAAAAGAACAGGAAAGTATTATAAATAATCCGAGGTGACCTGAAATGTATAAAAACAAAATTGACTTGCATATGCATACTTCAAGCTCGTTTGACGGCAATTATTCCGCTGCTCAGATGTGCGAATCGGCAATTAAAAACGGACTTGCAACAATAGCTTTTACCGACCATTTTGATGTTGATTTTTATGAAAGACATAACCTTGAGTTCCGCCAGAAAAGCAGCTATGAGGATATAATTTCCGCAATTGAAAAGTTTTCCTACGAAATCAGAATCCTCAGGGGCATTGAGCTCGGTCAGCCTGCATATGATGTTGAGCTTACCGAAAAATCGCTTGCCCGTTATGAATATGATTTTGTTATCGGCTCGATTCATAATTTGCGCCAGATGCCCGATTTTTCTGAGCTGGATTATCCTAACCTCACGCAGGATGACATATATTCACTGCTCGATAAATATTTTGAAGAGGAGCTTATTCTCGCAAAATGGAACGGCTTTGATACCCTTGCACACCTTACTTATCCGATGCGCTACATCGTGCAGTCGGGCAGGTTCAACACCGATCTGAGCAGATATGATGATATAACAGATGAGATTTTCAAGGTGCTCATTTCAAACGGAAAGGCGCTTGAAATCAACACCAGCGGTCTGCGCCAGCCCATCGGCAAAACAATGCCTACGGAGAATTATGTGCGCCGATTCAGAGAGCTCGGCGGCGAGCTGCTGACCCTCGGCTCGGATGCGCATTTCACCGAGCATGTCGGTGCAGGAATTGACAAGGGCTACGAAATCGCCGAAAGGTGCGGCTTTAAATATGCTACTTATTTCAAAGACCGCAAGCCTGTGCAAGTAAAAATAGAAAAATAATAATAAAAAAATAAAATTTTGCGATGCTGAATATAAGTATCTCTTGGGCTTTTATAAACTTTACGATAAATTTACAGATACAGAAAGTTTATATCGTCGGAGGTGTTTTATGTCAGCTTTCAGTTCCGAGAAGCACGCTCGGTTTTGCGGCGGATGAAGAGATTCATTTTACTTCAAGCTTTCGGATAATATGCAGGCTGACGGCGATATAATGGATTTCTATCAGAACGGCGACGTTGTTGCGGCATTTTTCGGCCACGACCATACCAACAGCTTTTACGGCAAAACCGATGAAGGCATTATTCTCGGATACAATGCATCTTTCGGCTGGAAGGCTTACGGAATGGGCGGCGCAACAAGACAGGTCAAGATGATTGTTGTTGATGAAGATGACCCGACCAACCCCGAAATCTATTCAAGGTCTTATACGGATCTAACGGGAGAAAACAGCGGAATCGGTCCTATTGATTTCATCTCGCCTTTGGATCTATAACGTGATTATCAACAACACAATCGGCAAAATAGTTGCTTTGATTTCAAAAATATTCTGATAAAAATGCTTGCCAAAGACGCCGCAAGCTCCGACCCCTCAGGTGTTCATTGAAAGCATTTTCCCCAAAGCTTTCGGCGACGCCGCACAGGACAGCTACATGGAAGAACAGGAAGCATATTCTTCAATGTTTGAGGATCAGCATAAATATAATGCAATAATGAGTGCCCTTGCCGAGGTTATTTACAGAGAATTACGCAAGAAAAAATGATTTAATACAATATTTAAGATAAACTATGAAAATTATAATTGATGCAGATGCGTGTCCGGTTGTCGATATTGCTGTTGGCATAGCCAAAAAGCGCAATCTTGAATGTATACTCGTTTGCGACAACACTCACTTTATTCAGAAAGACGGTGCTGAAACCATTATTGTTGACAAGGGTGCTGATTCTGCCGATTGCAGGATTGCAAACTTGACCGAAAAGGGTGATGTTGTTATTACTCAGGATTACGGGCTTGCGGCTTTAGTGCTTGGAAAAGGCGGTAAATCGCTTAATCAGAACGGTCTGATTTACTCTGATACGAATATCGAAAACCTGCTTTTCACCCGTTTTATCGGCAAGAAAGAGCGTATGGCAGGCAACAGAACAAAAGGACCCAAAAAGAGAACGCCACAGAATGATGCTGATTTCATAAAAGCATTCAATCTGTGTCTTGACAGTAATTGAGTTAAAGCAAAGGCAGGGACGAAAATCCCTGCCTTAATTTTATCTGTAAACTATTTTGTTTAGAATGATTTCTTCGATGGCTCTGATGATATTATTCATTCTTCTTACCATTCAAACAGCTCCTCTCACATTTTATAATTTAATAATATAATCCAATACTCGATAATACCCAAAAACACTATATTCGTCGAAATCAATAAATTGAAAATCTGCGTAACAGTACCACAACCATCATTGATGATTATTAGAAAATAATCCGATTTTTATCAGTCATTACGAAATTGACAAGATTAAAAACATCACTTATAATTGATATTGCATTTTGCTTGATAAAACTATACCTGCCATACAGATTATTTAACAGAAAAACCGTAGATAAATTTACGACGCTTAATATATTGATATAAAAACACGGAGGAAATATTTATGGAAAAGGTAAAAGAAAAAGAGAGCCTGAAAACCAAAATAGTCAACGGTATCGGCAAATTTAAATCTCACTGGAACAAGCCGCCCGAGGGTTATCAGGTTTCATACAAGGAGTTTGCCGCATTTGCCGCGGGCTGCGGAAGCCCTAATTTGCTGGGCGTTTTGACGCAGTATACCGCGATTGCCACAAGCGTTCACCTGATGATTTCTTATTTCAAGATGTCAACGGGTATGGCTTGGATTTTGACTATATTTGCGTCTGTGATTGCTATTGTCAGGTCGCCCATACTGTCAATGATGATAGATAATTCAAACGGCAAAAGCGGAAAATTCAAACCTTTTCTTCTGTGGTCGGCGATAGGCACGGCAATAAGCTTCTCGTTTGTTCCTTACATACCGTCCGCTTGGATGAATATTCACCTTTTCAGCATTCCTCTGCCCGCAATTCCCGTTATGGGAGTTTATGAAGCTTCAACCATAGATTTCAATCTCGGCATTCTTTTGGCCTTTATTTTTATTCAAATCGGTCAGTTCTTTATCACTCTTCTCAATCAGTCTATTTCCGGCATTGAGCAAACAATTTCAACGGTTGCTCAGGAGAGAGCAAACATCGGTTCTTTAAAAGGGCTTGTTTCGGGGCTTCCCAGCTCAATAGTAAATATAATACTTCCCATTCTTGCAGGAACGCTTTTCGCAAAGCAGGGCGGCTGGAACGCCGTGAATATGTATCGCATAATTTTTCCGATATGCGGTGTGTTGGGTGTGCTGATGGTTCTTTTGCTGGTTAAGGGTGTTGAGGAAAGAACGGTTGTTAAGCAGGAATATGTTGCAAAAGTCAGATTTACCGAGGGAATGAGGCTTCTGAGCAAAAGCAAATATTTTTGGATTATAACAATATTCAATGCGTTTAATGCAATAAGAAACCTTGCAAACATAACCACTTGGATAACTCAGTACAGCTTTGTTTCCGATACAGCAAAAACGGTTGTCGGTCTTTACTGCTCAACAATTCTTATGAATGCAATAGCGGTTGCGCTTCTTGTAGGACCGTTCCTTATCAAAAAACTGGGTAAGAGGAATGTAATGCTAATCGCTTGCGTCGGCTATGTTATTATGATTTCTCTTCAAGTGATTTTCCACAAGAGTCCCGTTCTTATTTTGGTTGTTTCGTTCTTTGAGCAGTTCTTCGGAGGCTTTTACTTTGTAACGGGTATAATGACATCCGATATTATGGATGAAATTCAGATGAAAACAGGCAAGCGTTTAGAGGGCTTCTGGCAGAATTATATGGCGATTGTCACAACGGTAATTGGCGTGTTTACGGGTATGCTTACGCCGTTGTTCCTTTCTTTCGGTGGCGTTGGCTTCTCGGACGATATCTCGCTTGCCTTGCAAAGCGCCGAGCTGAGAAATAATATTTTCTTCTATCAGTCACTTCTGGCGCTCATAGGTGCGATTGTTGTTGCAATTCCGTTTTTCTTCTATGACCTTACGGAGAAGAAGCACGCCAATATAGTCCGTGTGCTCAGAATAAGAGCCGCTGTTGATAACTTTAACGACGGCAAGCTTCAGGACGAAGATGTAAAATACCTGAAAGAAATTGTTGCTTTTGCACAGGAAACAAAAGAGCCAATGGTAACGGAGGAGCTTTCAAAACACGGCTGTATAAATCTGATTTTGGAAACCGAGCAGCTTTGCTGATTTTATTTATTTCCGTTTCGTAAAAAGCTTTACTTAATTGACAGATATATATAACTATGTTATTATTCAGACGGTTTATGACA
>JAEDGK010000015.1 GCA_016297555.1 Clostridiaceae bacterium | reverse complement strand
CCCTTGACAAATGCGTTTGACGGCGTTATAATACCACCAACCTACCAAGTTAGTATGTAAAAGAGGTTGAGAAAGATGAAAAAGCTTTTCGGAAGATTATTAAGAGCCAATTTCAGATTTGGACGAATGTGTCGATGTATGGATTGATAATACTGATTTTCGGAATACCAAGGGTAGCGTAATGCGGAATTCAGTAAAGGCTGAGCGACCGATTTTTAATATTGCTCCGCAAAAAATGATAAACTCCCTCAGTCACTCCGTGACAGCTCCCTCCGGAGGGAGCCGAAACATAAAAATTAAACATTGAAAGGAAATAAAAACCATGTCTGATTATAAATTTGAAACTCTCCAGCTTCATGTTGGTCAGGAAAATCCCGACCCCGCAACCGATTCCCGCGCTGTTCCCATTTATGCAACCACATCTTATGTTTTTCATAACTGCGCTCATGCTGCCGACCGTTTTGCTCTGAGAGACGCGGGCAACATTTACGGCAGACTCACCAACTCAACCCAAGATGTTTTTGAAAAGAGAATAGCTGCTCTTGAGGGCGGCGTTGCGGCTCTTGCAACTGCTTCGGGCGCTGCCGCGATTACATATGTTCTTCAGGCTCTCGGTCAGAACGGCGGGCAT
Source organism: Clostridiaceae bacterium (assembly GCA_016297555.1). Taxonomy (GTDB): domain Bacteria; phylum Bacillota; class Clostridia; order Oscillospirales; family Acutalibacteraceae; genus CAG-177. Next base: position 26,000 of record JAEDGK010000015.1, on the reverse strand, counting down.
TTCGTTTCGCAGAAGACGATTTACGGCGGCACCTACAACCTGCTTGCCCACACCTTCCCGAGCCTCGGAATTACGGCTTCGTTTGTTAATATTCACGATCTTGACGAGGTTGAAGCGGCGATAAAAGACAATACGAGAGCTATCTATATTGAAACTCTCGGAAACCCCAACAGCGATATTCCCGATATTGACGCGCTTGCACAGCTTGCTCACAAGCACGGCTTGCCGCTGGTTGTTGACAACACCTTCGGCACTCCTTATCTTATCAGACCCATTGAGCACGGTGCGGATATCGTTGTTCATTCCGCCACAAAGTTTATCGGCGGTCACGGCACAACCCTCGGCGGCATCATAGTTGATTCGGGCAAGTTTGACTGGGCGGCTTCCGATAAATTCCCCGATATTTCAAAGCCGAACCCGAGCTATCACGGCGTTTCGTTTGTTGACACCGCAGGTCCCGCCGCTTTTGTTGCCTATATCAGAGCCGTAATTCTTCGCGATACGGGCGCGGCTATTTCGCCGTTTGCCGCATTCCTGCTGTTGCAGGGCACGGAAACCCTCTCGCTGAGAATTGAGCGTCAGGCGGAAAACACCCAAAAGGTTATCGACTTCCTTGTAAACCATCCTTTGGTTGAAAAGGTCAACCACCCCTCGCTGCCCGACCATCCCGACCACGCGCTTTATGAGAAGTATTTCCCCAACGGAGGCGGCTCAATATTCACATTTGAAATAAAGGGCGGCGTTGAAGAAGCCCACAAATTTATTGATAATCTGAAAATTTTCTCTCTGCTCGCAAATGTTGCCGATGTTAAGAGCCTTGTTATCCACCCGGCAACTACCACCCACAGCCAGCTCAACGAGCAGGAGCTTGCCGAGCAGAATATTAAGCAGAACACCATCCGCCTTTCAATAGGTACGGAGCATATCGATGATATTATCGCCGACCTGCAAAACGGTTTCGACGCACTCAAATAATTATTTATGGAGATTTTAACAATGTCAAAAATATATAAATCAGCCGATGAGCTTATAGGCAAAACTCCTCTTTTGGAGCTGACAAATATTGAAAAATCGCTCAATCTTAAAGCAAAAATCCTTGCAAAGCTTGAATATTTCAACCCCGCGGGTTCTGTTAAAGACCGCATTGCAAAGGCTATGATTGATGACGCGGAGGCTTCGGGCAAGTTAAAGCCCGGCTCGGTTATCATTGAGCCTACCTCGGGCAACACGGGCATCGGTCTTGCCTCCGTTGCGGCGGCAAGAGGCTACCGAATTATAATAGTTATGCCCGAAACGATGTCCGTTGAGCGCCGCCAGCTTATGAAGGCATACGGCGCAGAGCTTGTGCTCACCGAGGGCGCAAAGGGTATGAAGGGGGCAATCGCAAAGGCGGAGGAGCTTGCCGCCGCAACGCCCGGCAGCTTTATTCCCGGCCAGTTTGTTAACCCTGCCAATCCCAAGGCTCACCGCGAATCCACCGGCCCCGAAATCTATGAGGATACCGACGGAAAGGTTGACATCTTTGTTGCAGGCGTCGGAACGGGCGGAACGGTAACGGGCGTTGGCGAATATCTCAAATCAAAGAATCCCGATGTTAAGGTTGTTGCAGTTGAGCCTGCTTCATCCGCCGTGCTTTCAACAGGAGTTGCGGGCGCGCATAAAATTCAGGGAATAGGCGCGGGCTTTGTTCCCGATGTTCTCAACACCTCGGTTTATGACGAGATTATAACTGTTTCAAACGATGACGCTTTTGCTACGGGCAAGCTTGTAGGCAGAAGTGAGGGCGTGCTTGTGGGCATTTCCTCGGGCGCGGCGGTTAAGGCGGCGATTGAGCTTGCTCAGCGCCCCGAAAATGAGGGCAAAACCATTGTTGCCCTGCTCCCCGATACGGGCGACAGATATCTTTCAACGCCGCTGTTTTCAGAATAATCCAAGAAAGCCGATGCCCGTGCTTCTGCTGCGGCATCGGCTTTTCTGAAGGGAAAGGAAAATTTTATGATTTATCTTGATAATGCAGCAACAACAAAAATGAGTGAAACTTCAATTAAAGCAATGCTGCCTTATATGAACGAAATTTACGGCAATCCGTCAAGCCTCCATTCGGCGGGTCAGACGGCGGCGCAGGCGCTTAACGATGCGCGCGAGCGAATAGCGGGCTGTCTCGGCTGCTCTGCGAGGGAAATAACCTTCACCTCGGGCGGCAGCGAGGCTGACAATCAGGCGATAATTTCCGCCGCCAAGCTCGGCGAAAGAAGCGGAAAAAAGCATATAATTTCAACGGCTTTTGAGCATCACGCAGTTTTGCACACGCTCAAAAAGCTTGAAAAGCAGGGCTTTGAAGTAACTCTGCTCGATGTTCACGAAAACGGTATAATAACCGCAGACGAGGTTAAAGCGGCAATCCGCCCCGATACCTGCCTTGTAACGGTTATGTTTGCAAATAATGAGATAGGAACGGTTCAGCCGATTGCCGAAATCGGCGCAGTTTGCCGCGAGAAGGGCGTAATTTTCCACACGGACGCCGTTCAGGCGGCGGGGCATATTGCAATAAACACACAGGAAATGAATATTGATATGCTCTCACTCTCGGCTCATAAATTCCACGGTCCAAAGGGCATAGGCGTGCTTTACGCACGAAAGGGAATTCCTCTTTCAGTTCTCATCGAAGGCGGCGCTCAGGAGCGCGGCAAGCGCGCAGGCACGGAAAACATTCCTGCAATTATGGGAATGGCGGCGGCGCTTGAAGAAGCCTGCCGAAATGCCGAGGAAAACGCAAAAAAGGTTTCCGCAATCCGCGACCGATTGATAGACGGTCTGTCAAAAATTCCTCACTCCGTGCTCAACGGCGACGCCGAGAATCGACTGCCCGGCAATGTTAATTTCTGCTTTGAGGGCATAGAGGGAGAGTCTCTTCTCCTTTTGCTTGACGACAAGGGGATATGTGCTTCGTCAGGCTCCGCCTGCACCTCGGGTTCGCTCGACCCGAGCCATGTGCTTTTGGCGATAGGCAGACCTCACGAAATCGCTCACGGCTCTCTGCGCCTTTCGGTTTCTGAGGAAAACACACTTGATGAAGCAGAATACACGATAAAGGCGGTTTCGGATGTGGTTGAGCTTCTCAGAGGGATTTCTCCCGTATGGCGCGACCTTGTTACGGGCAAAAAAGAATTTGTAATTAAATGAGGTAAAATAAATGGCACTTTACAGTGAAAAAGTTATGGATCATTTCCGCAATCCGAGAAATGTCGGCGTTATTGAGGACGCGGACGGCGTAGGCGAGGTCGGCAACGCCAAGTGCGGAGATATAATGAAAATATATTTAAAAATCGATAATGATATTATATCGGATGTTAAGTTTGAAACCTTCGGCTGCGGCAGCGCAATAGCTTCAAGCTCTATGGCAACGGAGCTTATCAAGGGCAAGCCTGTTTCGGAGGCTATGACCCTGACGAACAAAGCCGTTGCCGAGGCGCTTGACGGTCTGCCCGCGCATAAGCTGCATTGCTCCGTTCTTGCGGAGGAAGCAATCAAGGCGGCACTTAAAGATTATTACGATAAAAACGGCATTGAATATGACGCGTCACTTTTCCCCGACTGCGAGAGCTGCGGTCATTGCTGCGGAGAATGAAAAGGGCGCTGATTGCCATGAGCGGCGGCGTTGACAGCAGCGTTGCGGCTTATCTGATAAAAGAGCGGTGCTTTATGACGGAGAAACCGTGTTGGGCGGCGGAGTTATTGAATAAAACGAGGTGACAGAGAATGATTGTTTCAACAAGAGGAAGATATGCCCTGCGCGTGCTTGTTGATTTGGCGGAGCAATGCTCGGGCGTTTTCATTCCTATGAAAGATGTTGCTCAGCGGCAGGAAATTTCGCTGAAATATATCGAGAGAATAATGCCCGTTCTGACCAAAAACGGCTTGGTTGAGGGTCAGCACGGAAAGGGCGGCGGTTACCGCCTTGTGAAGTCTCCCGAAGAATACAGAGTGGGCGATATTTTAAGGCTCACCGAGGGCGACCTTGCCCCCGTTGCGTGCCTTGAATGCGGCGCAAAAGCCTGCACGCGTGCCGCAGAATGCAGAACTCTGCCGATGTGGGCGGAGTTCTATAAGCTGGCAACCGATTATTTCAACAGCATAACCCTTGCCGATTTAATGAAAGGCGGGGGAGCGGACAATTATTCAATATAAAAAGAAACGGCTGTAAATCACAAAATGCGTTTTGCATTTGTAATTTACAGCCTTGCTGTTTTTTGCTTTATTCTGCTATTCTGTGTCCGTTTTTGAATTTAACCTTGCCGAGGAAGGGTATTTTTAAAAAACCGTCAAAGCAGTCGCCGTCAAAATCGACATTCAGCTCAAGATCCTTGTCAGGCAGGAGAGAGGTCTGAACAGTCGCGGCAACGGAATTGCCGTCCTCTTTAACCTCCTTGACCGTGATATCCGGGACGGTAATGCCCGGAACATCAAGCTCAAAGCCGTATTTTCCGTTATCGTCAAAAATTTTAAATTTAACCTCGCCGGTGAAAAACATTGTGTTGACATTGCACGCCCAATTTCCTAAACCAATCATTTTAAAATCCCCTTTCATTTGAGATATAAAAATATTATCACATTTATTTTGAAATGGCAAGCCGTTTTGTTAAAACGAAGCTCGGCGTCGGCAAACCGCAGAGTGTGTATCGGATTTTTTTGATACACATTATCTTGTGCTTTTGCTTATTATATATATACCTTTTATATATGTGCTCCCGCGGCATATTATTCCGAGCGGCGCAAGCCTTGAAATTGCTTGAATTCGGCGGATTTCGGGCAAGCAAAAAAAGTTTGAAAAAAATCAAAAAAAGTGTTGACTTTATTATACTGTCTGTGTTATTATGTACAAGCACGGTTTCTGATAAAGGGGCAACTATGCCCGAAAATAAACGGAAACCCTGCTGATATGCGATGATGCAGGAGGTGGCCGCTCACAGAAGCGGGAAATTTCTGCGGAGTATGTCCGATTTACAAACCGGGCGAAATGTGTCCTGTCAAGAGGGTCTGCCGTTCCCGGGCAGCCTTTCTGCGGGATATCTATGTGCAAATGAGCGAAAGCTTTCCCGGAAATATGTTTTTCCGGTTTTTAAATCGGACGGGTTGAAACACCCGGGTCGGTTTTCACGAATTTGCAGCCCGCCAAATTTTAAGGAGGCGTTCACATGGCAGTTAAGGGAAAAATCAGAATCAGACTCAAGGGCTATGACCACAGCCTTGTTGACAAGGCAGCGGAGAAGATAGTTGAGACCGCTAAGAGAACAGGCGCTCAGGTATCGGGTCCCGTTCCCCTTCCCACGGAGAAAGAGGTCGTAACAATCCTTCGCTCAGTCCACAAGGATAAGGACAGCCGCGAGCAGTTTGAGCAGAGAACACACAAAAGGCTTATCGACATTATCAGACCCTCAGCCAAGACGGTTGAAGCTCTGACAGGTCTTGAGCTTCCCGCAGGCGTTGAAATCGAAATCAAGCTTTGATTTTAACAAATGCAGGTCATGTTGGCTCATAAGCAGTCAACCAATAACCTAACAGGAGGAAAGCAATATGCAGAAAGCACTTATCGGAAAGAAAATCGGTATGACCCAGATTTTCGACGAAAAGGGAAATGTAATTCCCGTAACGGTTGTCGAAGCAGGTCCCTGCACGGTCGTTATGAAGAAAACTCTTGAAAACGACGGTTACGAAGCAGTTCAGCTCGGTTTCGGCGATGTAAAGGTTCAGAGAGTTAACAAGCCTATGATGGGTCACTTCAAGAAGGCTGATGTAGCTCCCAAAAAGACTCTCAGAGAGTTTAAGCTCGATATCGCAAGCGTAAATGTCGGCGACACAATCAAGGCTGATGTTTTCGCAGTCGGCGAGAAGGTCGATGTTATCGGCACAAGCAAGGGTAAAGGAACCGCCGGCGCAATCAAGAGATGGAATTTCTCAAGACTTAAAGAGTCTCACGGTACCGGCCCCGTTGCAAGACATGCCGGTTCATTGGGCGCCTGCTCCGATCCCTCAAGAGTTTATAAGGGAAAGAAGCTCGCCGGTCATCTCGGCTGCGAGAGAGTTACAATCCAGAATCTCGACATAGTTAAGGTTGACGCAGAAAACAATCTGCTTGCCATCAAGGGCGCCGTTCCCGGTCCCAAGGGCGGCATCGTTGTTATCCGCGACACAGTTAAGAAAGCATAAGGAAAGGAGTAGAGAAAAATGCCTAAAGTATCAGTTTTCGACATGGCAGGTAAGAAGCTTTCCGATATGGAGCTGGCAGACAGCGTTTTCGGAATTGAGCCGAGCATCCCCGCTATGCATCTCTGCGTAGTCAGCTATCTGGCAAATCAGCGCCAGGGCACACAGTCTACTCTTACCAGAGCAGAAGTTAGCGGCGGCGGAAAGAAGCCTTGGCGTCAGAAGGGCACAGGCCGCGCAAGACAGGGCTCAACAAGAGCTCCCCAGTGGTATCACGGCGGCATCGCTCACGGTCCCAAGCCCCGCGATTATCACAAGGATGTTAATAAGAAAGTCAGAAGACTTGCAATGAAATCCGCTCTTTCTGCAAAGGTTGCAGACAATGAGCTTATCGTTCTTGACAGCCTTACTCTTGAAGAAATCAAGACAAAGGAAATGGTCAAGGTTGTTAACGCACTTGAAACCGGCAAGAAGGTTCTCTTTGTTCTTCCCGAGAAGAACGACATCATCTATCGCTCAGCCCGCAACATCGCAGGCGTTAAGACAACCCTTGTCGGCACACTCAATGTTTACGATCTCCTTAACTGCGACACAGTTGTAGTTCTTAAGGATGCCGTAAGCAAGATCGAGGAGGTTTACGCATGAGCAGATTAGCACAGGATATTATCCTCCGCCCCATCATCACCGAAAACAGCATGGACGGCATTGCAGATCGCAAATACACCTTCGAGGTTGCCAAGGACGCAAATAAGATTGAAATCGCCAAGGCGGTTGAAGAGCTTTTTGAGGTTAAGGTTGCGAAGGTTAACACCATCAATGTTGACGGTAAGCTTAGGAGATACGGTCGTTTCGAGGGCTACACAGCTTCCCGCAAAAAGGCTATCGTAACTCTTACAGAGGATTCAAAAACAATCGAATTCTTTGACGGAATGATGTAATTATACGCTGCTTCGGCAGCGAAAGACAAATCCCCATAAATCCGGCGGTAAGGTATGGAGAATGACATTGCTCCGCAAAGCCGCTATAAGGAGAGTGTAGAAAAATGTCTATTAAGGTTTATAAGCCGACAGGCAACGCAAGACGCAATATGTCGGTTACTGATTTCTCCGAGCTCTCAAAGGTCGCTCCTGAAAGAAGCCTCCTCGTTTCGCTTAAAAAGAACAGCGGACGCAACAGCTACGGAAGAATAACCGTTCGCCATCGCGGCGGCGGTCAGCGCAGAAAATATCGTGTTATCGACTTCAAGAGAGATAAGTTTGATATTCCCGCAACGGTAGCGAGCGTTGAATACGATCCCAACCGTTCCGCGTTTATCGCTTTGCTCAACTATGAGGACGGCGAGAAGAGATACATCCTTCAGCCCGCAGGCTTGAAGGTCGGCGATACCGTTGTTGCAGGCGCAGCAGCAGATATCAAGCCCGGCAACGCCCTTCCTCTTTCCAACATTCCCGTTGGTACTGTTGTTCACAATGTTGAGCTTTATCCCGGCAGAGGCGGTCAGCTTGCAAGAGCGGCGGGCAACTCCGCACAGCTCATGGCAAAGGAAGGCATTTATGCCCTTCTCAGACTTCCCTCAGGCGAGCTTCGCAATGTTCCCGCAAGCTGCATGGCGACAATCGGTCAGGTCGGCAACCTTGATCATGAAAATGTCAAGGTCGGTAAGGCAGGCCGTAAGCGTCACATGGGCTGGAGACCCACAGTCCGCGGTTCTGTTATGAACCCCTGCGATCACCCCCACGGCGGCGGCGAAGGCAAGGCTCCCATCGGCAGACCCGGTCCTGTAACTCCTTGGGGCAAGCCCGCTCTCGGTTACAAGACCAGAAACACCAAGAAACCGTCCGACAAGCTTATCATAAAGCGTCGTAACGACAAGTAAGTGAAAGGAGCAGATAATAATGGGCAGAAGCATTAAAAAAGGACCCTTTGTGCAGCCTAAACTGCTCGAAAGAGTTCAGAAGATGAATGAGAACGGCGAGAAGCAGGTTCTCAAGACCTGGAGCCGCGCCTCCACAATCTTCCCCGACTTTGTCGGCCACACCTTTGCCGTTCACGACGGACGCAAGCATGTTCCCGTATATGTAACGGAAGATATGGTCGGTCACAAGCTCGGCGAGTTTGCGCCTACAAGAACCTTCAGAGGTCATGCAGGCTCAAAAACATCAAACAACGGTAAATAATCGGCGAAAGGAGTGTATTAACAATGTCAGATAAGGCAATGCAGAGTGCGCCCGTTGCAACCGCAAAGGCCACTTACATCCGTATTGCGCCTCGCAAGGTTCAGATTGTGCTTGACTTAATCCGCAATCAGCCCGCAGATAAGGCAATGGCAATTCTCAAGTACACGCCCAAGGCCGCGTGTGAACCCTTGATGAAGCTTTTAAAATCAGCTATTGCAAATGCTGAAAACAATAATAATATGGATCCCGCCCGTCTGTATGTTGCAGAGTGCAGCGTCAGCCAGGGCCCCACTCTCAAGCGCATCAGACCCAGATCGCATGGCAGAGCGTTCCGTATAAACAAAAAGACATCTCACATTAACCTTGTGCTCAAGGAAATGGAATAAGCGAAGGAGGAGGTTAAACAATGGGACAGAAAATTAATCCTACCGGTTTAAGAATCGGTGTTATTAAGAACTGGGAATCTCGCTGGTATGCAGCTCCCAACAAGTTCGGTGATACTCTTGTTGAGGATTACGAACTCCGTGAGTACCTTCTCGAGAAGCTTGCTCCCGCAGGCGTTCCCAAGGTTGAGATTGAGCGCGACGCAAAGCGCGTTTATATCAACATTCACTGCGCAAAGCCCGGTATGGTTATCGGCAGACAGGGCGCAGAAATCGAAAAGCTCAAGAAGCTCTGCGAAAAGAAGCTCGGCGGCAAAGAGGTTTCACTCAACATCGTTGAAATCAAGCAGCCCGACCTTAACGCTCAGCTCGTTGCTGAGAGCATTGCTTCACAGCTTGAAAGAAGAATTTCCTACCGCCGTGCTCTTAAGCAGGCTATCGGCCGTGCTATGAAGCTTGGCGCAAAGGGTATCAAAACTCAGGTTTCAGGCCGTCTGGGCGGCGCGGAAATCGCTCGCACAGAGAGCTATCACGAGGGAACAATCCCTCTTCAGACCATCAGAGCCGACATCGACTACGGCTTTGCAGAAGCTAAAACAACCTACGGCCGTATCGGCGTAAAGGTTTGGCTTTACAGGGGCGAGGTTCTTCACGAAAGCAGAAGAACAAACTCCCGTCCCAGAAGACGCAGAGAAGGAGGTAACCAATAATGCTTTTACCTAAGCGCGTTAAGTACCGCAGAGTACAGAGAGGCAGACTTAAGGGTAAGGCTACCAGAGGCAACAAGGTCACTTACGGTGATTACGGTCTTGTAGCTCTTGAGCCCGCATGGATTACCTCTAATCAGATCGAGGCAGCCCGTGTTGCGATGACAAGATACATCAAGCGCGGCGGTCAGGTTTGGATTAAGATTTTCCCCGACAAGCCCATTACAGAGAAGCCTGCCGAGACCCGCATGGGCTCCGGTAAAGGTTCTCCCGAATATTGGGTTGCAGTTGTTAAGCCCGGCAGAGTTATGTTTGAGATTGCCGGTGTTGACAGAGAGCTTGCTGCTGAGGCTATGCGCCTTGCATCAAACAAGCTTCCTATCAAGTGTAAATTCGTTACTAAAGAAGAATTGGGTGGTGAGCAATAATGAAAGCCAGTGAAATCAGAAAACTTTCCGCCGGTGAGCTGGATGCTAAGCTGCTTGAGCTGAAGGATGAGCTGTTCAAACTGCGCTTCCAGCAAGCTGTTAACCAGCTCGACAACCCGATGCGAATCAGCGCCGTTAAGAAGGATATCGCTCGTATAAAAACGATACAGAGAGATATAGAGCTTCACGGCTCTAAGTCGTAAGGAAAGGGAGGTTAAATGCAATGAGCGAAAGAAACCTCAGGAAAACCCGCGTTGGTATCGTTACCAGCGATAAGATGGATAAGACCGTAGTTGTTTCCGTTAAGGACAGGGTCAAGCATCCTCTTTATAAGAAAATCGTCAACAACACATACAAGCTTAAAGCGCACGATGAAAACAATGAGTGCGGCATGGGCGACCGTGTGCTTGTTATGGAAACCCGCCCCCTGTCAAAGGACAAGAGATGGCGTGTAGTAGAAATCATTGAAAAGGCTAAGTAATTTGGCCCAAGTGTAAGGAGGAAAACACTGTGATACAGCAACAGAGTTACCTCAAGGTTGCCGATAACACCGGAGCTAAGGAGCTTATGTGCATCCGCGTTCTCGGTGGTTCAGGCAGGAGGTATGCCAATATTGGCGACGTCGTCGTTGCTTCTGTTAAAAAGGCAACACCCGGTGGCGTAGTTAAAAAAGGCGAAGTTGTAAAAGCGGTAGTAGTTCGCACCGCAAGCGGTCTTCGCCGTGACGACGGAACTTACATTCGCTTCGATGAGAATGCAGCCGTCATCATTAAGGAAGACAAGAACCCCAAGGGCACCCGTATCTTTGGGCCTGTAGCCAGAGAGCTTCGTGAAAAGGATTACACCAAGATTCTTTCACTCGCTCCCGAAGTACTTTAATCGGAGGTGCGATGATGAATAAGGTTCATGTTAAAAAGGGCGACGAAGTCGTCGTTATCAACGGTAAGTACAGAGGCAAGAGAGGCAAGGTTATGCAGGTCAGCCCCTCTGAAGGTAAGGTTATTGTTGAGGGCGTAAACATCGTAACAAAGCATGTTAAGCCCCGCAAGATGGGCGAGCCCGGCGGTCTTATTAAGGCTGAGAGCGCCCTCTATGCAGACAAGGTTCAGCTTATCTGCCCCAAATGCGGCAGACCCACAAGAACCGGTCACAAGATAGATTCCAAAGGCAAGAAGGTCCGCACTTGCAAAAAGAGCGACTGCCTTGCAGAGTTTGAATAATAAGGGAGGACATAACAAATGGCTGCAAGATTAAAAGAAATGTATGTCAAAGATGTTGCACCTGCTCTTATGAAGAAGTTTGAATATAAGAGCGTTATGCAGATCCCGAAGCTCGAGAAGATTGTTATCAATGTCGGCTGCGGCGAGGCAAGAGACAATGCAAAGGTTCTTGACGCAGTTGTTTCAGACCTTAAACAGATTACAGGCCAGATGCCCGTTCTCTGCAAGGCGAAGAAATCCGTTGCTAACTTCAAGCTCCGTGAAGGCATGACCATCGGTGCAAAGGTCACTCTCAGAGGCGACAGAATGTATGAGTTCCTTGACAGGCTCTTCAATCTCGCTCTCCCCAGAGTTCGTGACTTCAGAGGAATTAACCCCAACTCATTCGACGGCAGAGGAAACTACTCCATGGGTATCAAGGAGCAGCTCATCTTCCCCGAAATCGATTATGATAAGATTGACAAGGTAAGAGGTATGGACATCTGCTTTGTCACCACAGCAAATACCGACGAAGAAGCCCGCGAGCTGCTGACTCTTATGGGCGCTCCGTTCGCAAGATAAGGAGGGAATACCGTGGCAAAAACATCAATGAAAGTTAAGCAGGCACGCCCTGCAAAGTACTCCACAAGAGCGTACAACAGATGTAAGATCTGCGGAAGACCCCATGCTTATCTTCGCAAGTACGGCGTTTGCCGTATCTGCTTCAGAGAGCTGGCTCACGCAGGTCAGATTCCCGGCGTTAAGAAAGCAAGTTGGTAATTGAGCAATTGCAAAGGAGGTAAACAGTATGCAAATTACTGATTCCATCGCTGATATGCTGACTCGTATCCGCAATGCGAATGCGGCAAAGCATGACACAGTGAAAGTCCCCGCATCGAACATGAAGAAAGCGATTGCTCAGATTCTTGTTGATGAGGGATACATCAAAGGATACAAGGTTGAGGACGACGGCAAGCAGGGCGTTATCGAAATCGCTCTCAAATACGGTCCCAACAAATCTCAGGTTATCACCGGCCTTCGCAGAGTTTCAAAGCCCGGTCTGAGAATTTATACAAATTGTGAGGATATGCCCAAGGTTATGAAGGGCATCGGCATTGCCATCCTCTCAACTTCAAAAGGCGTTATGACTGACAAGGACGCACGCAAGGCCAATGTAGGCGGCGAAGTTCTTGCATTTATCTGGTAAGGAGGTGCCGTAAATGTCACGAATAGGCAAGAAACCTATTGAAATCCCTGCGGGTGTTGATGTTCAGATTGACGGCAGCCTTATTACCGTTAAGGGTCCCAAGGGCACTCTTTCAAGAAATCTTCATCCCAATATGATCGTTGAAAAGGACGGTAACACAATTACTGTCAGCCGCCCCAATGACGATAAACTCAACAGATCGCTTCACGGTCTGACAAGAACGCTCATCAGCAATATGATAGTCGGTGTTAACGAAACCTTCAAGAAAGAGCTTGAAGTTAACGGCATCGGTTACCGTGCAGAGCTTAAGGGCAAGGATCTTCTTCTCAAGGTCGGCTATTCACACGATGTTATCGTTGCAGCCGCCGACGGAATTACAATCGAAGTTCCCAACCCCAACAAAATCGTAATCTCAGGCCCCGACAAGCAGAAGGTCGGACAGTTTGCCGCAAATGTTCGTGAGAAGCGTCCTCCCGAGCCTTACAAGGGCAAGGGCATCAAGTATGCTGACGAACACATCCGCCGCAAGGAAGGCAAGGCCGGTAAGGGCGGCAAATAAGCAACCGCGCGGCTATAAAGCCGCAGGCTGCAAAGTCTTATTAAGGAGTGAAAAATTATGGTTAACAGACCGGACAGCAATAAGGCCAGACAGGCACGCCATACAAGAGTCCGTGCCAAGATTTCCGGCACAGCCGAGTGTCCTCGCCTTAATGTATTCCGCTCCCTCCAGAATATCTACGCTCAGTTAATAGACGACGATAAGGGTGTTACCCTTGTGTCCGCATCAACTGTCGAGAAGGATTTCGAGGAATACGGTGGAAATAAGTCCGCTGCTCACAAAGTGGGCGAATTATTGGCAAAACGCGCCGCAGACAAGGGAATAACAGATGTTGTTTTTGACCGCGGCGGTTACATTTATCACGGCCGTGTTAAGGAACTGGCCGAAGGCGCCCGTGAGGGCGGCCTCAAGTTCTAAGAAGGGGAGGAATACTTTTGGCTAAAATTGATGCATCGGCATATGAGCTCACAGAGCGCGTAGTAGCCATTAACCGTGTTTCCAAAACCGTAAAGGGCGGTCGTATCTTCAAGTTTGCGGCTATCGTTGTAGTCGGCGACGGAAACGGCATTATCGGTTTCGGACTTGGCAAATCAGGCGAAGTTCCCGACGCTATCCGCAAGGGAATTGAGGACGCCAAGAAGAACCTCATGCAGGTTTCTCTTAAGGGAACAACAATCCCCCACGAGATCGTCGGCAAGTTCGGCGCAGGCGTTGTTCTGCTCAAGCCCGCAGCACCCGGTACCGGCGTTATCGCAGGCGGTCCGGTTCGTGCGGTTGTTGAAACAGTAGGTATCAAGGATATCCGTGCGAAGGCTCTTCGTTCAAACAATCCCTGCAATGTTGTAAGAGCTACGCTTGACGGACTTTCAAAGCTTCGCAATGTTGAAGAGGTTGCCGCCATCCGCGGCAAGTCTGCAAAAGAAATTTTAGGTTAAGGAGGGCGGATTAAATGGCAGATATTAAGGTAAAGCTTGTTAAAAGCCTTATTGGAAGCACCAAGCCTCAGATTGCAACCGCCCATGCACTTGGTCTTCATAAGATCGGCGATGTTTCGGTTCAGCCGGACAGCCCCGCAACTCAGGGCAAGGTAAGAAAGCTTTCTCACCTTATCGAAGTAACCGAAGCCGAGCAAGGAGGTGCAAACTAATGAAGCTGCACGATCTCTCACCCGCTGCCGGCTCAACAAAAGAGCGCAAGCGCATCGGCCGCGGCCCCGCTTCGGGTCAGGGCAAAACTGCCGGTAAGGGTCACAAAGGTCAGAAGGCGCGTGCAGGCAGAGGTATGCGCGCAGGTTTTGAAGGCGGTCAGATGCCCCTTCAGAGACGAATCCCCAAGCGCGGATTCAACAACATCTTTGCAACAGAGATGGCAATAACAAACGTTGCTACTCTTGATAAGTATTTCGATGACGGCGCAACCGTCACCATCGACGCTCTTATTGAGAAAGGCATTATCAAAAAGACTTTGGACGGCGTTAAGATTTTGGGACAAGGCGAATTAACGAAGAAGCTCACCGTTCAGGCAAATGCTTTTTCAGATAGCGCAAAATCAAAAATCGAAGCTGCCGGAGGAAAGGCAGAGGTGATTTAACGTGCTCCAAACTATTGTTAATGCATGGAAAATCGCCGACCTGAGAAAAAAGATGATTTTCACGGCTCTTATCGTGCTCATCTTCAGAATCGGCTCGGCAATCCCTGTTCCTTTCACCAACATCGGCGAGGCCGGCATTATTGCTGACCCCAACGCCGGAACATTTATGAACTACCTGAGCATGATGACCGGTGATGCGTTCAATTACGGAACAATTTTCGCAATGTCCATCACCCCCTACATCAACAGCTCGATTATTATGCAGCTGCTCGCAGTTGCTATCCCCGCCCTTGAAAGGCTTCAGAAGGAAGGCGAGGAAGGTCGCAAGAAGATTGCCTCCATCACCCGCTTCGTAACCATCGCTCTCGGCGTTCTCCAGAGCACGGCTTACTACTTCTACCTTCGCAGCCAGGGCTACCTTGTAAAGGACGCTTCGGGCGCAAACTTCACCGGTTTCTACGGTGTTTTCCAGGCTCTCGTTATCATCCTTTGCTTCACAGCCGGTACAGCCCTTATTATGTGGCTCGGCGAAAGAATTAACGAAAAGGGTATCGGCAACGGTATTTCAATCATACTTTTCGCCGGTATCGTTTCAAGAATTCCCACCCTTATTGCAACCCTGTTCGGCGAGTCAGGCTACTTCCAGAGAGGCGGCCCGTACTACTTCCTTTCTCCCTTCGTTGCAGTTATACTCATTCTGATGATTGCTTTCATCGTTTGGATGGATAACGCAGAGAGAAGAGTTCCCGTTCAGTATGCAAAGAGAGTTGTCGGCAGAAAGATGTACGGCGGTCAGAACACTCATATTCCCATCAAGGTTAATATGTCAGGCGTTATGCCCGTTATCTTTGCTTCGTCAATTCTTTCACTGCCTCCCACAATCGAGATGTTTGTTAAGTCAAAGATTACGGAAGACAGCTTCTGGGATAAATTCTTCGGAATTTTCTCATCGACTCATTGGGTTTACGGAATTATCTATTTCGTATTAATCATTGCATTTGCTTATTTCTATTCAAGCATTCAGTACAACCCCATTGAAATGTCAAAGAACATCCGCGACAACGGCGGCTCAATTCCCGGCATTCGTCCCGGCGAGCCCACTTCAAGATATATCGGCAAGATTATCAACAGAATTACGCTTCTCGGAGCTCTGCTTCTGAGCGTTGTTGCCCTCTTCCCGATTTTCTTCTCGCAGATAACAACCTTCTTCCTTGACAAGTGGAACGAAGGCGCGTCGATGAACATTTCACTCGGCGGTACGTCAATCATCATTCTTGTTGGTGTTGCTCTTGAAACCGTTAAACAGCTTGAGAGCCAGATGATGATGCGTCACTATAAGGGCTTCCTTGATTAAGCCCTGAGTAAATTCCGACGAATTTACAATTTTACGGAGGATTAGCATGATAGTGCTCAAAACAACCAGAGAACTCAGCCTTATGAAAGAGGCGTGTGTTATTTCTGCCCGAGCATTAAAGGCAGCGGGTGATGCGGTTGAGCCGGGGGTTACCACGGAGGAAATCAACCGTATTGCACATAACTTTATTGTTAAGCATGGAGCCGTGCCCACCTTTTTGGGCTACAACGGATATCCCGCTGCTTCATGCATTTCCATAAACGATGAGGTCATTCACGGCATTCCGAGCAAGAAGCGCGTTATCAAGGCGGGCGATATAGTCAGCATTGATGTCGGCGCGACCTTAAACGGCTATGTCGGCGATAATGCCGCCACTTTTGCAGCGGGCGATATTTCGCCCGAGGCGCAGCGGCTGTGCGATGTTACCCGCGAGAGCCTTTACGAAGGTATCAAAGCGGCTGTCGCAGGCGGCAGGATCGGCGATATAGGCTCAACAATCCAAAGGTATTGCGAGGAAAGAGGCTTTTCGGTGGTTCGTGAGTTTACGGGCCACGGCGTCGGAAAGCAGATGCACGAGGACCCCAGCGTACCGAATTTCGGCACACCCGGTCGAGGTGTGCGCCTGCTCCCGGGCATGACCATTGCCATTGAGCCCATGATTAATCAGGGCGGCGCAGGCATCAGGCAGTTGCCTGACGGTTGGACTATTAAAACAAGGGACGGCTCTTTGGCTGCTCACTTTGAGCATACGGTGGCTATAACTTCAAACGGCCCCGTCATTCTCACTCAGATTTAAGGTGAGGCTATGCTTGAAAGAGGAACGGCAGTCAGGTCGTCTGCGGGCAGAGACAAAGGAAAGCTGCTTGCGATTGTGCAAGCGGAAAAAGACCGGGTTCTCGTCTGCGACGGCAAGGAGCGCCCCATTGATAGACCAAAAAGCAAGAATATTCGCCACATAGTAAGCGTCGGCGCTGCCGTCACGGAAGCCGAGCTTGCCTCAAACAGGGCGCTGAGAAAGGCGCTCAGGCGATTAAATGCAGAAATTAACGGCAACACTTAGGAGGTTATTATGTCTAAGCAGGACATGATCGAGATTGAAGGTACGGTAGTTGAATCATTGCCCAACGCAACCTTCCAGGTTGAGTTGGAAAACGGACACAGAATATTGGCTCATATCTCGGGCAAGCTCAGGATGAATTACATCAAAATCCTGCCCGGTGATAAAGTGACGGTTGAAATGTCGCCATACGACCTCACTAAGGGCCGCATAACATGGCGTTCCAAGTAAGATCAAGGAGGGTATTCTAATATGAAAGTCAGACCTTCTGTCAAGAAAATTTGCGAAAAATGCAAAATAATCAAGCGCAAGGGAAAAGTAATGGTTATCTGTGAAAATCCCAAGCACAAGCAGCGTCAGGGTTAATCCCGGCGAAAACCAAGTTAATTTGGAGGTGCAACTGACAAATGGCGCGTATATCAGGTGTTGACCTGCCCAGAGATAAGAGAATTGAAATTGCTCTCACATACATCTATGGTATAGGTCGTAAGACTGCAAGCGACATTATTGCAGCAACCGGCGTAGATCCCGACCTTAGAGTTAAGGATATGACCGAGGACGATGTTTCAAAGCTTCGTGAATATATCGATCATAATCTCAAGGTAGAAGGCGATCTTCGCAGAGAAACCGCATTCGACATCAAGAGACTTATCGAAATCGGATGCTACCGTGGCGTTCGTCACCGTAAGGGTCTGCCCGTAAGAGGTCAGCGTTCAAAGACAAACGCCCGTACACGCAAGGGTCCCAAGAAGACCATTGCAAACAAGAAGAAGTAAGTCAAGGAGGGATATTATGGCTAAAGCAGCATCTAAAAAGACAACAGGCACCCGCAGACGCCGTGAGCGCAAGAATATCGAGCGCGGCGCAGCCCATATCCAATCCACCTTTAACAACACTATCGTTACAATCACCGATACTC
The DNA here is from genome assembly GCA_016297555.1 of Clostridiaceae bacterium. GTDB lineage: Bacteria > Bacillota > Clostridia > Oscillospirales > Acutalibacteraceae > CAG-177. The sequence continues at coordinate 8,216 of JAEDGK010000015.1, read as the reverse complement.
AGGGCAACGCAGTTTCATGGGCAAGCGCAGGTGAAATGGGCTTCAGAGGCTCAAAGAAATCAACTCCCTTCGCAGCTCAGACAGCGGCGGAGACAGCAGCTAAGGCAGCTATCGACCACGGCATGAAAACTGTTGAGGTTTATGTTAAGGGACCCGGTCAGGGTCGTGAAGCGGCAATCAGAGCTTTACAGACAGCAGGTCTGGAGGTCAGCATGATTAAGGATGTTACCCCCATTCCGCACAACGGATGCCGCCCGCCTAAGAGAAGGCGCGTGTAACCAGAATTTTTTGGAGGTGTAACACAATATGGCAAGATATACCGGTGCGGTATGCAAACTGTGCCGCCGTGAAGGCAAGAAGCTCTACCTCAAGGGTGAGCGCTGCTATACCGGCAAATGTGCAGTTGAGCGCAGAGCGTATGCTCCCGGCCAGCATGGCCAGAGCCGCAAGAAGGCAACTGAATACGGTCTTCAGCTTCGTGCAAAGCAGCAGGCAAAGCGTTACTACGGTATTCAGGAAAGCCAGTTCTATAAGTATTTCCTTATGGCTGAGCGCAAGCAGGGCGTAACAGGTGAAAACCTGCTCCGTATCTGCGAGAGCAGACTTGACAATGTTGTTTATCTTCTCGGCTGGGCTAATTCCAGAGCAGAAGCAAGGCAGCTTGTTACTCACGGTCATTACAAAGTAAACGGCAACAAGGTCAATATTCCTTCATATCTTATCAAGCCCGGCGATGAAATCGCCATCAAGGATAAGAGCAAGGAAAGCGACAAGATCAAGGCGACTGTTGAAGCAAATGCTTCCCGCCCTGTTCCCCAGTGGCTTGACCGCAACGCAGAGGCTCTCACAGCTAAGGTTCTTGCTCTGCCCACCCGTGAGCAGATCATGGTTCCCGTTGAAGAGCATCTTATCGTTGAGCTTTATTCTAAGTAATGCCTGCCTGATTTGCCTGAAAAAGGCATTTCAGCGGCATTCGCCCGCAGCTTTTGCAGGCGCAGCGTTTTTGAATGCATTTTGAGCAGGATTTTTCCTGCCTGTTTTAAAGGAGGGTTTTTAATGATTGGTATCGAAAAGCCCAGAATTGATACTGCCGAAATTTCCGAGGACGGAAAATACGGAAGATTTGTTGTTGAGCCTCTTGAGAGAGGATACGGAACAACTTTGGGCAACAGCCTTAGAAGAGTTCTTCTTTCGTCTCTTCCCGGCTACGCGATAACCTCCGTTAAGATTGACGGAATTCTGCATGAATTCAGCACCATCCCCGGAGTTAAAGAGGATGTTACAGAGATAGTTCTTAATCTCAAAAATGTAATCCTCAAAATTCACGGCGACGGTCCTAAGACAATCTACATTGACGCTAACGGCGATGACGAAATCACTGCCGGCAGCATCAAAACCGATTCAGAGGTTGAAATTCTCAACCCCGAGCTTCACATCGCTACTCTCAATTCCGATGCACATGTCAGCATGGAGCTGACCTGCGATAAGGGCAGAGGCTATGTTTCCGCTGAGAGAAACAAGCAGATGATGCAGCCCATTATCGGTGTTATTGCAATCGATTCGATTTATACACCCGTATTGAAGGTTAACTACACAGTCGAAAACACCCGTGTAGGTCAGATTACAGACTATGATAAGCTGACTCTCGAGGTGTGGACAAACGGAACCATCAACGCTATGGAAGCCGTTTCTCTCGGTGCCAAGATCCTCAACGAGCACCTCAACCTCTTCGGAGACCTCTCAGGCGAGGCTTACGACACAGAGGTTATGGTTGTTAAGAGTGACAACGGCAAAGAAAAAGTGCTGGAGATGACCATTGAGGAACTTGACCTTTCTGTTCGTTCCTTTAACTGCTTGAAGAGAGCGCAGATCAATACGGTTGAAGATCTGACCAACAGAACCGAGGAAGATATGATGAAAGTTCGTAACCTCGGCAGAAAATCCCTTGATGAGGTTGTTGCAAAGCTCAATTCGCTTGGCTTTGACCTTCGCAGGGATGAGGAATGACCCATTAAACGGTAAAGGAGTGTGAACTTAATGCCCGGTACCAGAAAGCTTGGCCGCACAAGTGATCATCGCAAGTCGATGCTCAGAGGCCTCGTAACTTATCTTTTGGAAAACGGCAGAATTGAAACCACCGTTACAAGGGCTCAGGAGGTTCGCGCAATGGCTGAGAAAATGATCACCATTGCAAAGGACGATTCTCTCCACTCAAAGCGCAAAGTTTTGGCTTATGTCACAAAAGAGGATGTTGTCAAAAAGCTCTTTGATGAGATTGCCCCCAAATATAAGGATGTCAACGGCGGTTACTGCCGCATAATCAAGACCGGTCCCCGCAGAGGAGACGCAGCTGAGATGTGCATCATCGAGCTGGTCTGATTAAAAGCTTTATAAAATGAAAACACCCTGCTCGTTTGAGCAGGGTGCTTTTGTTTATTCCGATTAATCAAGTTCAAACTGACCGGTATAAAGCTGATAGTATTTGCCTTGCTGAGCGATAAGGTCGTCATGGTTGCCGCGCTCGATTATTTCACCGTGTTCAAGCACCATAATGGCGTCGGAATTCCTTACGGTTGAGAGCCTGTGAGCGATAACAAATACCGTTCTGCCCTCCATAAGCTTATCCATTCCTTTTTCGATAAGGCGCTCCGTGCGCGTATCTATTGAGCTTGTGGCTTCATCGAGAATAAGCACGGGCGGGTCTGCAACCGCGGCTCTCGCAATCGCAAGAAGCTGCCTTTGACCCTGAGAAAGATTTGCACCGTCGCCCGTTATCATAGTGTTGTAGCCGTCGGGCAGGCGGGTAATAAAGGAATCGGCATTGGCAAGCTTTGCGGCGGCTACAATTTCTTCGTCCGTTGCGTCAAGTCTGCCGTAAGCGATATTGTCCCTGACCGTTCCCGTGAAAAGGTGAGTATCCTGCAAAACCATAGCCATGGAGCGGCGCAGCTCGGATTTCTTTATCTTTTTGATGTTAATGCCGTCATAGGTAATCTTGCCGTGATCAACATCGTAAAAGCGGTTTATAAGGTTTGTAATCGTTGTTTTACCTGCACCCGTCGAGCCGACAAAGGCAATTTTCTGCCCCGGCATAGCGTAGAGCGAAACATTTTTGAGAACATCCTTTTTGCCGTCATAGCTGAATGTAACATCGTGGAAGCGCACATCACCCTTCCATTCCGTGTAGGTCAGCGTGCCGTCATGATGCGGATGCTTCCATGCCCATATACCCGTTCTCTCGGAGCATTCCGCAATGCTGCCGTCGGGCAGCTTTTTGGCGTTGACGAGGGTAACATAGCCGTCATCCTCTTCGGCGGGCGTGTCAATGATTTCAAAAATTCTTTCCGCACCCGCAAGGGCAACAAGAATATTGTTAAACTGCTGTGATATCTGAGTTATCGGCTGGAAGAATTGCCGCGTGTAGGTCAGAAAAGAAACCAGCGTGCCGACGGTGATTGCGAAAAACGAGCCTGCGGGCAGCGCAACTATCAGCGCAGAGCCGACGGTTGCAACCGCGGCATAGTTAATGTAAGAAAGGTTGCCCATTATAGGCATCAGGATACTTGCATAGGTGTTGGCATTCGTGGCGGCATGGCGCAGATTTTCGTTAAGCGTTTTAAAATCTGCCTTTGCCTTGTCTTCATGGCAAAATACCTTAACGATCTTTTGACCCTCGATGAATTCCTCAACATAGCCGTTGACCTCGCCCACGCATTTTTGCTGTGCGCGGAAATACTTTGCACTGCGTGAGCCGAGAAAACGGATAACTCCGAAAGCGACAACAAGCACAAGAATTACAAGCGCGGTCAGTATGGGGCTGAGATAAAGCATCATTGAGAAGGTTCCGATAACCGTTACGGCGGAGGAAACAAGCTGCACAAAGCTTTGGCTGATACATTCTCTGAGCGTGTCAACATCGTTTGTGTAGCGGCTCATAAGCTCGCCGTGAGTGTGAGTGTCAAAAAACTTTATCGGCAAATCCTGCATATGATTGAAAAGGTCTTTGCGGATTATATTCAGAGTTTTTTGCGAAACCTGAAGCATTATTCTTGAATAGCTGTATGATGCGGCAACGCCGAGCAGATAAATGCAGGCGAGCTTTATCAGAGTTTTTGCAAGCGGCATCAGAGTTTCTTTTGTAAGCTCCGAGCCGATAAGAGGCAGCAGAATGTTGTCGGTTATTCCTTTCAGGAAATATGTGCCCGTAATGCCTGCAACGGAGCTGATTGCAACAAAAAGGAAAACTGCCGCAAGCAGAGCTTTTGAGCGCCCGAGATATCCGATTAGTCTTATAAATGTTTGCTTAGTGTTTTTGGGCTTGGCATGACCTTTTGACGGTCTGCCGCCCGGTCCTCCCGGTCCCGGCATTAGGCAACGCTCCCTTCTTGCTGAGATTTGTAAACTTCGGTGTAGATTTCGTTGGTGCCGAGCAGCTCCTCGTGAGTGCCTACGGCGTTAATCTCGCCGTCGTCAAGAACGATTATTTTGTCTGCGTGCTCAACGGAGCTTATGCGCTGAGCAACGATTATTGTTGTGATATCTCCGTGGCGGCGTTTGAAGCCTTCGCGGATTTTAGCGTCGGTTGCGGTGTCAACGGCGCTCGTGCTGTCGTCAAGAATAAGCACCTTGGGCGATTTGAGCAAGGCTCTTGCGATGCAAAGCCGTTGCTTCTGACCGCCGGAAAGATTTACGCCGCCCTGCCCGAGATCGGTCTGATAGCCGTCGGGGAAAGATGTGATAAATTCGTGAGCCTGTGCAACCTTGCAGGCATTTTCTATCTCCTCGGTTGTAGCGTCGGGATTGCCCCAGCGCAGGTTATCCTCAATCGTGCCCGAAAACAGCAGATTGACTTGGAGCACCATGGCAACGGAATCGCGCAGATTTTTAAGCGTGTAGTCCGAAACGGGTCTGCCGCCAACCTTGACAACGCCTTCGGTTACATCATAAAGACGGGGAATCATCTGCACAAGCGTGGTTTTGGCAGAGCCGGTGCCGCCGATAATTCCTATTGTTTCACCCGATTTAATGTGAAGATTTATATTGTTGATAACATTCTTTTTGCCCGTCTTTTTGTATTTGAAGCAGACATTTTCCATATCGATATCGCCGTTTTCAACTTTAAGAGAGGGGTCTGCGTCGGCGTCGCTGATTTCGGGCGTTTCTTTAAGAACTTCAACAACACGCATCAAAGAGGCACGCGACATAACAGCCATAACGAAAATCATGGATATCATCATAAGCGACATCAAAATCTGATTGACATATGTTATGAATGCCGTCAGCTCGCCCGTTTCCATTGTGCCGCCGATGACAAGCTTTCCGCCGAACCACAGAACGGCTATTATGCAGCAATAAACCGCAAGCTGCATAAAGGGATTTGCAATAATGAGAAGTTTTTCAGCGGCGATGGAAGCGTTTTTCAAATCGTCGTTGGAAATCTTGAATTTTTCTTTTTCGTGGGTGGCGCGGACAAATGCTTTGATTACTCTCATTCCGATAAGGTTTTCCTGAACCGAGGAGTTCAGCGCGTCAACCTTTGAGAGCATTCTTTTAAATCTCGGCATGGCAAGGGTGCCCATAAAGATTACGAAAGCGACGATTATCGGCGCGGCAACCGCAAAAATCAGAGCGAGCCGAGAATTTATCTTAATAGAATAATAGAATGCCATGGCAAACATCAGCGGGGCTCTGACAAAGATGCGGATTATCATTGTGTAAGCCATCTGAACGGTGTTGACATCGGTTGTCATTCGGGTTATCAGAGAGGGCGTGCTGAACTTATCAATGTTGGCAAAGGAAAAATCCTGAATTTTGCCGAAAACGGCTTCCCTGATGTTAGCTCCGAAGCCCATGCCCGCCTTTGCGGCAAACCTTGCGGCGCCCGCTCCGCTCAAAAGCGAAATCGTTGCCATACATATCATTTTTAATCCCGCATTGAGGATAAACGGCATACCTGCGCCGCCTATAATTCCTTCGTCAACCATTGTTGCCATAGTAAGAGGTATCTGAACCTCCATAAGGACTTCAACGAGAATAAGCAGGGGCGAGAGAATTGAGGCAAGCCGATAGCCCTTGGTTTCCCGCGCGAAAAGTTTAATCATTTTTATCATCTCCGTTTCTGCTGTCAGCATTTTTAATAAAGTCCATTGCTTCTTTTTCGCTTACGCCGTCACCCGAAAGATTGGCGGCAACCCGCGCGAGCATATCGGAAAAAGTTTTGATTTCTTCGGGAGTAAATCCTGCAAACATAACTGCGTCAACCTTATCGCACTCCGCTCTGCCGGCAAAGAATATATCTCTGCCCTGAGAAGTGACTCTTATATGGTTGATTCGGCGGTCATTTTCATCGGGCGTTCTTTCGATATATCCCGCCTTGCTCATTCGCTTAAGACTTGTTGCGATTGATGCAGGTGAAATTCCGAGAGAATCCGCAAGCTCCTTCTGCGAGCAGTCGCCGTGCGAGAGCAGGTAGCTGAGAATATCCGGCTGACCGCGATAAATATTCATTCCCGAAAGGGCTTTGATTATCCGATATCGGTGAAGCAGAGATACGCTTCGCAGGTTTTGCACGGCGGAGCGGTATAATTCTTCCATAAAAAACACCTTTCGTCAAATTATTAAGCGATTAACAATTAACCGATTAACTGTTTCGTATTTTAAAACCTCCCGACAAATATGTCAAGAGGTTTTGAGCTGAATTTCGCTGTAAAATTGTAAATAATTTGTTAAGTCATCTCTGAACCTCGCCCGTGATGGCGTTTATAACATTCTGAAAAACGGCAACATGGGAGTTGGAGATATATTTATCAAGATGCATTGAGCCGAAAAACCAGCGTCTGAACCGGCACGCCTCAGAAAGCTCCTCAAGATATGTGTTAAGTCCCGTAACGCTTGCCGTTTCGCTGTCTTTGAGCTTCAAAAAGCTCTTTATTTTAACGGGAGGCTCATGGGTAATAACATAATCGACGCGGCAGTTGAGCTTTTCAAGATTTGCCGCGCCCTCAAGCAGCTCCTCGCGGCTCGGAAATTCATATTTTGACCAGGCGTTTTCTTCAAATCTGATGTCAATGTCGGGGCTTTCGCCGCCGCCCATGGTGAAAAAGGTCATATTGTCGAGCCTGAAAATCTGACCGCGCATCATATGATAAAGATTGCCGCAGATGTGGTGAACCTTGCCGCCGTTCCAGGAGGTAACGGGGTAGGCGTTGAGCAGCTCAAAATTTTCGTGAGTGCCGTCAATGAAGCAGATATTGAATTTTTTGTTGCCGAGCTTTTTCAGCGTCTTTTGCTCAAGCTTGCTGTTATCCCAAACAAAGCCGAAGTCACCGCAGACGATGAGCGTGTCGCCTTTTTTTAGCTGTTTTATTGCGGGCGAATCAAAACGGGAGATATCTCCGTGCATATCGCCGGTTACATATACCATTTATGAAAGCTCCTTCTGTAATCAATGGTTGCGTTTGCCGATAATCCAATTAACTATAACCCAAAAAAGCCGAAAAATCAAGGGCAATAATGTTAATTTAATCATTTATTTAAAAATCATTGTTTCCTCTTTATTTTTTCTTTTGTTTATGATATAATCAAAAAATACATTGTGCAAAAATTATTTTTACGGTGTTGTGATATGAGAAAGATTTTAAGTATATTATTGATAACGGCGGTTATTTGCGGAGCGTTTGTTTTTTCTGCGAATGCGGCATATGATGAGGAAATGAAGGAGCTCGGGCTTCATTCAGACTGCATTTTGCTTATGAGCGCCGATAATTCCGAGGTCATTTTTGAAAAGAATGCAGGCAAGCAGAGCCACCCCGCAAGCCTTACAAAGGTGGTAACTTCTATCGTAGTGCTCGAAAACTGCTCCGACCTTGACACGGTTGTAACCGTTCCCGAATCGTGCATAAGAGAGCTTGACGGCACGGGAAGCTCCTTGGGCGGCTTGCAGGCGGGCGAACAGCTCAGCGTTTATGATTTGCTTTGCTGTCTGCTGCTCCAAAGCGCTAACGAAGCGGCTACAACGCTTGCGGATTTTATATCCGGAGGCGACAGGGCGAAGTTTGTTTCAATGATGAATGAAACCGCCGCAAGGCTCGGCTGCGACAACAGCAATTTCGTCAATCCCCACGGACTTGACGATGAAAACCAATATGTCACCGCGCGCGATATGGCTGTTTTTATGCTTCACGCCATGGAAATCCCCGCCTTTGCGGAGATTGTGG
>JAEDGK010000118.1 GCA_016297555.1 Clostridiaceae bacterium | reverse complement strand
TTTTTTGATGATACGGTCACCATAACATTGTGTGTGAATGATAAAACACATATCCCCGAAGATCTTTGTGTGAAAGACTTTCGGGGATTTTAATATTCGGCAGAAAATTTGCAATAATCAATATCTTTTAACTTTCATCAGCCTTGCGGAATTGATGACCGAGATTATCATTGTGCCTACATCGGCAAAAATTGCCGCCCACATCGGCGCTGCGCCTGCTATTCCGAGCGCAATTACTAAAAATTTAACCGCAACGGCAAATATGATATTTGTTTTCAGCACTCTCATTGTGCGCTTGCTCTGCCATACGGTATCTGCAAGCCGCGACAAAACGGAATTGGTCAGAATTACATCAGCCGCTTCCGCCGCCGCCTGAGTGCCCAGACCCATTGCAACGCCCGTATCGGCAGCCGCAAGCACGGGCGCATCGTTTATCCCGTCGCCTACATATATAACTCCGCGCGCGCCCTCTTTAATTTCTTCAAGGGCTTCAAGCTTTTCTCCCGGCAGCAGATTGCTCCTGAAATCGTCAATTCCGCACGCCGAACAAACCTTTCTCGCCTGCTCCGCGCTGTCGCCCGTTAACATCAGAGAATTCTCTACACCGAGTTTTCTGAGCTTCTTTACCGTTTCCGCCGCTTCGGGTCGTATTTCGCTTTCAATTTCTATTGCGCCCGCCGCCGTGCCGTTAAGAGCAACATAAACGGGAGCTTTGGGCAGAGCCGAAATATCAACGTCGTTCTTTGCCATAAGCCTTTCGCCGCCGCAGAGTATTATGCCCTCCGGAGCGTTTGCCTGCGTTCCTCCCCCCGCAGTTTCGGAATAATCGGAAACCTCGCGCACATCCGTTTCGCCGTTTACGGCAACTATTGCCTTTGCAATCGGATGAGTTGAATAGTATTCGCATTTTGCGGCAAGAGAAATAATCTGCTTATCGGTGAAGCCCTCGGCGGCGTATATTTTCCCGACTTTAAGCTCGCCCGTAGTCAGAGTTCCCGTTTTATCGAAAACAACGGTATCAGCCGAAGCAAGGGATTCAATATATCGGCTGCCTTTGATTATCATTCCGTTTTTTGCCGCCGCACCCATTGATGAAAAGAACGCCAGCGGAGCCGAAAGCACCACAGCGCACGGGCAGGAGGCAACAAGCAAAATAAGGCTGCGGTATATCCAGCTTCTCCAATCCCCCGTTATGAGCGAGGGCACAACGGATATAATAACCGCCGCGGCAATAATCGCCGGAGTATAGTATTTTGCAAATTTAGTAACAGCTCGCTGTGCGTCGCCTTTTTTGGCGGCGGCTTCTTCAACCATTTCGGCAATTCTTGCGGCGGAGGACTGCTCTTTAACCGCAGTTGCCTTAATATAAAGCGTGTTTTCGCCGTTAATCATTCCGCTCGAAACCGCAGAACCCTCTGACACCCCAACGGGCATACTCTCACCCGTGAGCGCCGAAGCGTCAACGCTGCCGAAGCCTTTAACAACCGTGCCGTCAACGGGCAGAATTTCATGCGGCAAAACGGCAACCGTATCTCCTATATTAACATCATCAGCGTCAACGCTCTTGTAACTGCCGTCGGGCATAACAAGGTTGGCGGTATCGCTGACTATTCCGAAAATCGCTTCAATGGATTTTCTGCTTTTGTCCTCTGCATAATCCTCCATAAGCTCGCCAACTCTGAAAAGCACCGATACTACCGCCGCTTCAAAGAATTCTCCGATGAAAAACGCCGCGATAACCGCGATAACAAGCAGAAGAGATTCATTAATTTTAAACTTTGACAAAGCCTTTACCGCGTCTGCAAACACGGGCAGACCGCTGATAAGCATAGCCGCCGTCAGCATCAGCTTGCCCGCCGTTTCGCTTACAAACGGCAGAAATGACGCCGCAATCAGCAAGGCGCTGAAAATGACAACGATTATAGGCAAAAGCTTTCCCTTTTCTTCTTTTTCGTGGCAATTCCCGCAGGAACAAACCTCTATTTCTTCTCCGCAATGTCCGTCATGGCAATGCTCGCCGTGCTTACTCATAAAATCACATCCTTACTTATGCAGTATATGCTCAAGACCTGCTTCGAGTATTTCTCTTACATGGTCGTCATCAAGCGCGTAATAAACGGTTTTGCCCTCGCGCCTGGGTCTGACAAGCCCCGAGGAGCGCAGTATGCGAAGCTGATGGGAAACCGCACTCTGCCCCATATTCAGATGCTCCGCAAGATGCAAAACGCACATTTCGCCGGCAGTCAGTGCAGTTAAAATTCTTATCCGCGTGCTGTCGCCGAAAACCTTAAAAAGCTCAGATAAATCATAAAGAACCTCAATATTCGGCTCCTCTGACTGATTTATCGCATCGCAAATATGCCCTTTTTTGACAGCATTTTCATTCATTGCCTGTTTCATCCTTTCAACATATGAACATATATTCATTTGTTAGTTGTATTATACACCCGTTTTTTTGTCCTGTCAAGACAAAAAACTCATTTTTCAGCATAAATAACGATAAATTTCTTTGCGAGCGATTGACTATTGTGCAAAAAATATATATAATATATTAAATTATAGTTTTAGGAGCTGTCTATGAAAAGAACCGTTATTGTTTTTATCTCTCTGCTCTTTATTCTCTCCGCCTGCGGCGGCAAAGAAAGCAAAGAGAACAAAGAAAATACTACCGCTTCAACAATCGCGGAGTCGGAAGTCGCCGCATTTGTGGGCGAGGGTCAAATGACTGTTTTGAGAACCCTGATAAACTCAAATGAATTTTTTGTAAATGATGTCTTTGTTGCTTCTCATCTGTCCGTTGATAAGACGGCTGCCGTCAACAACGCAAACGGAACTTTTGCTCCCGTTATATCGGATAAAATCAAAACATATGCCGACCTTTCGGATATGCTCAAAGCAACATATACGGCTAAGACCGCCGAAAAAATACTCAGCGAACAAAAATATCTTGAAATTGACGGAAAGCTTTATTTTAATATGAAATACGATGCCGAAAGCGATTACAAGCTTGATTGGAGCAATTTTGACTTTAAGGTCAAGAGCGTTACCGATGAAGAAATTGTGCTTGACATTTCGGTTAAAGACAGCAAAGGAAAAACCGTCACGCTGACTGCAACGGCAGTCAATGAAAACGGAAATCTCCGCCTTGACGAACTTTGCTGCTGACAGAAAGGAGACAGAATTTATGAGCAGCTTACGGACACAGTGGTTTGAGAAAATCAGCAAAGACTGCCCCCTTCCCGAATATCCCCGCCCGCAGCTTGAAAGAAAAAGCTGGCTTTGCCTCAACGGTGAATATGATTACGCCGTTACCGACTCGCAGGCAGACAAACCACAAAGATATGACGGAAAAATTACCGTTCCGTTTTCAATCGAATCCGCCGCTTCGGGAGTTAACAAGCCGTTGAAGCCCGAGCAACGGCTCTGGTATCGCCGCTTTTTCACGCTACCCGATGAATTTGCAGGCAAAAGAATACTGCTCCACTTCGGTGCGGTTGACTGGCAGTGTAGCGTGTGGGTGAATTCCGTTTTAATCGGAGAGCATACAGGCGGCTACAATCCGTTTTATTTTGACATTACCGATGCTCTTGTTCAAGGCGAAAACGAGCTTGTTGTTAAAGTGTTTGACCCGTCAGACTCGGGGCATCAGCAAAGAGGCAAGCAAGTGTTAAAGCCCGTCGGCTTCTGGTACACGGCTACATCGGGAATATGGCAGACAGTTTGGCTGGAACCTGTTAATTATTGCAGGATAGAAAGCCTGCAACTTACGCCAGACATTGACGGCGGAGTTTTAAAAATCAAAGTCAACCACACCTGCGAATGCGGCGGCAAAATATTTGCCGAGGTGCTTGACGGCGAAAAAGCGATTTTCAGCGGCGAAATTAACGCAGAGGATAAAATCCCCGTTCCCGACGCCAAGCTGTGGAGCCCCGAAAATCCTTTTCTTTATACTCTCAAGCTCACGCTTGACTGCAACGGAGAAAAAGACGAGGTTTCAAGCTATTTCGGAATGAGAAAGTTCTCAATAGTTAAAGATTCCACGGGAATTCCACGACTTGCGCTCAACAACAAGCCTTATTTCCAGCGAGGACTGCTCGACCAAGGCTATTGGCCCGAAAGTCAGCTCACGCCGCCGAGTGATGAGGCAATGATATTTGATATTCAAAAAATGAAAGAGCTTGGCTACAATATGCTCAGAAAGCACATCAAAGCCGAGCCGTTGAGATGGTATTACCATTGCGACCGCCTCGGAATGTTGGTTTGGCAGGATATGATAAGCGGCGGTCAGTATATAGGAAATATCCTTGCGGGAGTTCTCCCCAACATAAACATTCATGTTAAGGATAACAAATACCGTGCTTTCAAGCGCGGCAAGCCCGAATGGCGGGAGGAATTCCGCGGTGAGCTGTTCGGAATGGTTGATAATCTTTACAACAGCGTTTCAATCTGCTGCTGGGTTCCGTTTAACGAGGGCTGGGGGCAGTTTGACGCAAAAGAAATCGCGCTCAGCATAAAAGAGCATGACCCGACCCGATTTGTTGACCACGCCAGCGGCTGGCACGACCAGGGCGGACCTGATTTCAAGAGCGTGCATAAATATATTCTGCCCGTCCATGCTCCTACAAAATTCAGGACGGCAGGCAGACCCTATGTTTTGAGCGAATACGGCGGCTACAGCTGGAATATTAAAGACCACGCATGGAATGCACGCCGCTCCTTCGGCTACATAATGTTCAGCAGCCGCGAAAAGCTCTCCAAAGCCTATGAGCGCCTGCACGAGCGGCAAATAATCCCGCTGATTAAAAAGGGACTTTGCGCCACGGTTTATACGCAGGTCAGCGATGTTGAGTTTGAGGTAAACGGCATTTACAGCTATGACCGCGAAGTTTTGAAATTGGATAAAGACACCGTTATAAAAATAAATGAGAAACTGAAATTTTGAGAAACATTGTGAGAAATAACAGAAGTTGCAATCTTTAATGAGGAAACGGTGACTTTATGAAAACTGACTTGAACGCAAGAGCACGACTGCTGTGCCTTGTTGAAATAATGACAATGTTTTCCGATGAGCAAAACATACTTTCTGTCAGCGAAATAATTGAAAAATTAAAGGAATACGGTTATAATATTTCAAAAAGAACGCTGCTGTCGGATATAAAAGCCGTTAACGAAACGACGTTAAAAATAATCAGCGTCAGCAAGCCGAAAAAGGGCTATTATCTGGCAAAGCCTTATTCTCAGCTTGCCGTTCATCTGATAATAGAGGCAGCTTATTCTTCCGATACTCTTTCGGACAGCGATGTCGAATATATAATAAATTATTTGCACAAAACCACCTGTCTGCCGCTGCTTGACCTAATCCTTGACACCACAACAAACTTTAATTACCTTTCTCCGAAGCGCGATATCTCAACGGACGCACTTCACAGCCTCAGGCTTGCCATTAAAGAAAAAAAGCGAGCGGTTCTTATGGTTTCAAGGCTTATTCCCGGCGACCGTTTTTCCACGGCGGAGCAACTTGAAAGCGTGGTTGTAAATCCTATCAGAATCGTTATTTCATCCGGCCTGGCATCTTTGATATTTACGCG
>JAEDGK010000117.1 GCA_016297555.1 Clostridiaceae bacterium | reverse complement strand
AAATAAAATACGGCGGCAGTTTTTGCCGAAAAGGAGAATTTTATGAATTTTACACCGCTCGGCGGTTCGGGAACTCACGAGGGCTTTTGTCTGATAAAATCGGTCGAAAAAAAACTTACCGCCAAGGGCGTGCCTTATCTTGATCTCGTTATTGCCGATAATGACGGAGAAATCGGCGCAAAGCTTTGGGATTACAGGGAAACGCCGTCAAATCAGTTTAAAAAGTTTGATTTTGTTAAGGTCAGGGGCACTTTTGTGCCGTTTAACGATACAACGCAGTTCAGAGTCGAGCGTATCCGCGCGGTGCTTCCCGAGGATGATGTCGCCATTGAGGACTATGTTCCGAGCGCTTGCCTGACGGGCGAGGTTATGCTTGCCGAGATTGAAAAAATCGTGGACGGCTTTGAAAACGGCGAGCTTAAAACCCTTGTTTCCGCCGTAATAGATGAATACAGAGAAAAAATAATCTATTGGCCCGCCGCAAAAAATCTTCATCACGCAGTCAGGAGCGGTCTGCTTATGCACACGCTCTCAATTCTTCGCCTTGCTAATGCCGTGTGCAAAATCTACGGCTTTGTTAATTATGATTTGCTTTGCAGCGGCGCAATTCTTCACGATATTGCAAAGATTGACGAGCTTGAAGCTTCCTCAACGGGGATTGCAAGCGAATACACCGTCAGAGGCAATCTGCTCGGTCATCTTGTTATGGGCGCCATCAGAATTGACGAAATAGGCAAGGCAAACGGCGTTTCGCAGGAAACGCTTACGCTTGTTGAGCATATGCTTATATCGCATCACGGCACTCCCGAATTCGGTGCGGCAAAATTGCCGATGTTTATTGAAGCGGAGCTGCTCTCTCAGCTTGACCTTTTGGATGCAAGGCTTTATGAAATGCGTCACGCAGTCAAAGAGGTTGAGCCGGGTTCGTTCACTCCGCGCCAATGGGCACTCGATAACCGCTGCCTTTATAACCACGGCATTGCTCCTAACGGCGATGTTAAGCTTATCAGCGAGGAATAAACACGCGTTTATTATCAGCGCGCTTTATATATTATTTAAGGAGGAACAGTAATGCGAAACCATGAAGTAACAGCCGTTCAGCCTTTGCTCAAGGCGGACGGAAGCCTGAGAGAACCCGGTTGGTCAAAACAGCTTTATCAGGTTTATGACCGCAGCGCAATCAAAGCGCCCAAGTTCAGAATTAAAGAATGGGACTATTATCTTGTTATCTCTGAAAAGAATAATTTCGGCGTTGCCCTCACCATATCCGATGACGGATATATCGGGCTTCAGTCGGCAACCCTGCTTGATTTTTCAATCCCTTGGGAACACACGGAAACAATTCTTAACGCCTTCCCGATGGGCAAATTCAAGCTTCCCTCAACCAGCGCAAAAGGTAACACGGTTTATCACGATAAACGCCTTGATATGGAATTTCGCGTGTCAAACGGTCAGCGCAGGCTGATATGCAATTTCAAAAATTTCCATGAGGGCAAAACCTTTTCGTGCGACATAACGCTTGCCCAGCCCGAAATGGACACCATGGTTATTGCAACTCCTTGGAAAGAAAAAAAGACCGCTTTCTATTACAATCAAAAAATTAACTGTATGAGAGCGAGCGGCAAAGCCGTTTATGACGGGAAAGAATATATCTTTGACCCTGCAACCGATTTCGGAACTCTTGATTGGGGCAGAGGAGTCTGGACTTATGATAACACTTGGTATTGGGGCTCGGGCAATGCCGATATCAACGGCCATGCCTTCGGCTTCAATATCGGCTATGGCTTCGGCGACACAAGCGCGGCAAGCGAGAATATGCTCTTCTATGACGGAAAGTGTCATAAGCTTGACGATGTAACCTTTAATATTCCCGCAAGCAGTTACACCGACCCGTGGACATTCACTTCGAGCGACGGCAGATTTGAAATGGAGTTTGTGCCGATAATCGACCGCGCGGCTAAAATTGATGTTAAGGTTATCGTTACCGACCAGCATCAGGTTTTCGGCAGGCTCAGCGGCAAGGCTGTTCTTGATGACGGAACCGTGATTGAGGTTAAAGATGTGCTTTGCTTTGCCGAGGATGTACATAATAAATATTAATAACACGGAGATAAAAAATGGATTGGACCGAGATAAAAATAACAGTTAACGCAGACGATGTTGACAGAGCGGGCGATATTGCTCAGATGGTTGTTCCCTACGGAATATATATTGAGGATTACCGCAATCTTGAGCAGGAGGCTTGGGAAATCGCGCGAATCGACCTTATCGATGAGGATTTGCTGGCAAAGGACAGAACCAAGGGCGTTGTGCATATCTATATTTCGCCCGAGGAAAATCCCGCAGAGGCGGTTTCGTTTCTGACCGAAAGGCTGACTGCCGAGGGAATAGCCAATGAGATTGACGAATCGGTTTGCAAAAACGCCGACTGGGAAAATAATTGGAAAAAATATTTCAAGCCTATGCCCGTCGGCGAAAAGCTGCTCATCAGACCTATTTGGGAGCAGGAATATGACGCGGGCGAGCGCGCCGTGCTTCATCTTGAGCCCGGTTTGGCTTTCGGCTCGGGAACTCACGATACAACGCGTCTCTGCCTTGAAACGCTTGAAAAATACGCCGCTCCCGGCAAAAGCGTTCTCGATATCGGCTGCGGCAGCGGAATACTCTCGGTTGCCTGCCTGCTGCTCGGAGCGGACAGCGCGCTCGGCGTTGATATTGACGCTCTCGCCGTAAAGACTGCAAAAGAAAACGGAAAAACCAACGGCTTTTCCGAGCCGAGATTTACGGTTTTGCAGGGCTCAACAACCGATAAGGTGACGGGCAAATATGATATCATTGCGGCAAATATCGTTGCCGATATCATAATCAACCTTTGCAAAGATGTGAAGAACTATATGAATCCCGGTGCGGTGTTCATCACCTCGGGAATAATCGAGCCGCGTGAGGATGATGTTTTGCGCGCGTTTGGCGAAAACGGGCTTGAGGTTATTGCCCGCCACGAAAGCGGCGGCTGGCTCTGCTTTGAAGCAAGGGTGAAATAAAATGAGCGTGCAGGAAGAATTAAAGGCTTTTTTGCTCGAAAAGGGCGTTGCCGATGTAGGCTTTTTTAAAGCGGACGGCGAAGCGCTGCCTTTCGGCGTGAGCATTGTTGCGCGCCTTTCCGAGAGCATAATCGAAGAAATCGAGGACGAGCCGACCCATACTTATTTCAATCATTACAGAAATGTCAACGCCTTCATTGATTCCATGCTTTTGCAGGCGGGTATGTTTCTTCAGCGCAGGGGTTACAGATATATAACCGTTGCCGCTTCTCAGAGCATTAACAAAGACGGCTGGAATTATCGGGCGAGATATTCACACAAAAAAGGAGCCTGCCTTGCGGGGCTTGGCTCGATTGGGCGCAATTCGCTGTTTCTGCATAACGAATACGGAAGCTTTGTGCGCTTGGGAACTCTTTTTACGGATTGCCCGTTTGAGTGCGAAAACACGCTTGCGAGCAGTATTTGCTCGGGCTGTGACATCTGCGTTAAGGCTTGCCCCGCCCACGCCATAAAGGGAGGGGATTGGGCTCCCGGCACGCCGAGGGAAGAAATCTTTGACCCCGAGGCTTGCAGTAAATATATGAAAACAAAATTTCAGGCAATCGGCAGAGGCGCCGTGTGCGGCATCTGTATGAAGGTTTGCCCGATGAATAAAAAACAAACTATCCCGAAAGGATGATGCAAACAAATGTTGACAGAGAAACAGATTGAGCGTATGCTCAGCAAGCTTGACAGATTTGAGAATACGCTTGAGCCGATGATTTTCACAAAGGTTGCCGAAATCGGCGCCAAGGCATACGAAACCACGGAGCGTCTGCATGAAATTCCCGATGACTCTCTCTTTAAGCCCGTTGAAAAGGGCTTCACCTGGGGCGGCGAGTGTGCATATTGCTGGTTTAAAACCGAGTTTACCGTTCCCGATGAGCTTGACGGCAAAAATCTTTTTATCAGACCCGAAACACAGGGCTATGAATCCCTGCTCTGGGTCAACGGTATGCCTTTCGGCACCTTTGCAACCAAAATAGTTTTTACGGGTCACGGCAATCATTACTGCGACCTGCTTAAAATGAATGTCAGCGCAGGCGAAAAGATAGATATAGCTCTCGAGGTTTACGCAGGTCATTCCTATAAGGGCTGTGCTCCGCTTGAAAATCTCCCTCTGCTTGATTATATTTATCATTACGGCGGAATTGATATCTGTGTTAAGGACTATGAAATTCAGGAGTTTTATTTTGACCTCAAAGTGCTCAATGAGCTTACTGCAAGCCTTGAAAAAAGCTCATTCCGCAGGGGCGAGCTTGTCAACGCTCTTTATGAGGCGCATAAACGCCTGCTTTATTCCTATGATGATACCGATGATGAGAGCTTCCGTGAGGCATTAAGAGCCGCAAAGCCTTATCTTAAAGAAGCGCTTGCGGTTAAAAACGGACCCGAAGCGCCGTTTGCGGGCATTATCGGCCATTCGCATATGGATACGGCGTGGCTCTGGCATGTTCCCGAAACGGTTAAGAAGTGCGCGAGAACATATTCAAATCAGATATCCCTTATGGAGCAGTATCCCGAATATAGATTTGTTCAGAGCTCTGCTTGCCACTCAAATATGATAATGAAGAATTATCCCGCCCTTTTCAAGAAAATTCAGGAAAAGGTTGCCGAGGGCAGATATGAGCCCAACGGCGGAGTATGGGTTGAGTGCGACTGCAACATAACCTCCGGCGAATCAATGGTCAGGCAGTTCCTTTGGGGTCAGAGATTTACAAGAAAGTATTTCAATTTTACTTCCGACTGCTTCTGGCTGCCCGACACCTTTGGTTACAGCGCCGCAATTCCTCAGATTATGAAGGGCTGCTGCGTCGATTATTTCCTTACCACCAAAATAGATTGGAACGACACAAACACCTTCCCTTACGATACATTCTATTGGCAGGGAATTGACGGAACAAAGGTGTTCACCCATTTCAACAAAACCCATTGCTGGCCTTCTCCCGAGGATCTTTGCAATACGGTTTACGGCGACAGAAAGAATACTGATTCCATCCGCGAGAGAAGCGTAACGAATATGCGCCTTATTTCTTACGGCTACGGCGACGGCGGCGGAGGACCGCAGTTTGAGATGATTGAATCCGCAAGGCGTGTCAAGGATCTCAACGGCTGCTGCAAAACGGAGCATATGTCCGTTTCAGACTTTATGAATAAGCTTGAGGGTGCGGCAAAAAATCCCTCAACCTATGCGGGCGAGCTTTATCTTGAGCTTCACAGAGGCACTCTTACCAATCAGCATAATATCAAGAGGCATAACAGAAAGGCGGAGCTTGCTCTGCGTGACCTTGAATATCTGACGGTCAGCAACGCCGTGCGTGACGGCGCGGTTGCGAGCGACGAAAAGACGCATCCGCTTTATGAACTGATGCTTATAAATCAGTTCCACGATATTCTCCCCGGCACCTGCATTCCCGCGGCTCACAAGCAGTCGCTTGAAGAAACGGGATATATTATCAAGACCGCAAGAGAGCTTTCAAAGCTGGCGGCGAGCGGCAGCGGAGAGAAAATCACCGTA
>JAEDGK010000116.1 GCA_016297555.1 Clostridiaceae bacterium | reverse complement strand
GTAAGGGCAAATCTGCCACGAGAAACCGTGGTTCGGATTATTACCGTTACCCTAAACAGGTGGAATTATTTTTTCATCATATCTATAAATCTGTCAAAAAGGAACTCTGTGACAAGAGGGCCGGAGCAGGCCTCGGGGTGGAACTGAACGGTAAAGGCGTTCAGGGCGGGGTAGTCAATGCCCTCACAGGTTCCGTCGTTTGCGTTGATATATCTGATTTCGCCCTTGCCCTCCAAGCTTTCGCTGACAACGGCGTAGCCGTGGTTTTGGCTTGTGATAAAGGTTCTTGTGCCTTTAACATCCTTTACGGGCTGGTTGCAGCCCCTGTGACCGTATTTGAGCTTAACGGTTTTTCCGCCGTTGGCAAGCGCGGTGAGCTGATGCCCGAGGCAGATACCGAAAAGAGGAGCCTTTCCGAGCAGCTTGCGGATTTCTTCAATGCATTCCTTGTTGTCGGCAGGGTCTCCGGGACCGTTTGAGAGCATTATTCCGTCGGGTTTTTCCGCAAGGATTTCATCGGCAGAGGTGCTATAGGGAACTCTTGTGACCGTGCATCCTCTTTTCTGAAGCTCGCGGATTATGTTCTGCTTTGCGCCGTAGTCAACCAGAGTAACCCTAAACTGTTCCTCGCCCGAAGCGGGAAAAACCTGCTTTTCACCGCTGACAGCCTGAACGGTTCCCTCAACGCGGTAGCCGAAAATATCATCAAGATTTTCGGGCACTTTGGTGCAGATTGCGGCGTTCATAACGCCTTCCTCTCTGATTATGCGCGTGATTTCTCTTGTGGGAACATCATAAAGACCGCAAATTCCTCTGTCTTTCAGGAATTTGTCAAGCGTGTATTGGCATCTGAAGTTTGACGGATGCTCACACCATTCGCGCACAACATAGCCCTTAACAGCGCATTCGCCCTCAAAATCCTCCTCAATAATGCCGTAGTTTCCTATGGTCGGGAAGGTCTGAACAACGATTTGCCCGCAGTAGCTTGGGTCGGTTAGCGTTTCGATGTAGCCGCACATTCCGGTTGTGAAAACAAGCTCGCCGAGCGTTTCACACTCAGCTCCGAAAAGCTTGCCCTCAAAAACCTTTCCGTTTGATAAAACAAGATATCCCTTTTTCAAAACTATTCCTCCTATCCTGCTGCCGACTGTGATTTTCGGCATAGGCAACACACAAAATTTTTTTAACAGAGCTGTCGTCAGTTCTGAACATAAAGCTGTTTATAGGGATTTCCGCTGTCGGGAGTGAGCACGAAGAAGTCTGATTTGAGCAGCTCTTCTGCATTGCCGCCGAAGAATTTGCAGTAATTTTCGATATATGCTTTTATTTCCTCTTTGTCCTCGTCAGCCGCCTTGTGAGTCTTGACCTGCTTGGGCAGACGGAAATTTATTTCATCGCATCGCAGAAAGATTTTTCCGCCGTGCATTCCCGTGCCGCAGAAATTGCTGACTATCGGAGAACTGCCTGCGTTTATGCCGAGCACTATTATAAGCCCGCCCGCCTGATATTCGCCGAGGAAGCTTCCGCATACGCCGCCGATTACCATTACGGGCAGCTTGTCCTTATAAGCCTTCATATGAATACCGGCGCGATAGCCCGCATTGTCGCGCACATAGATTTCTCCGCCGCGCATTGCATAGCCTGCCGCATCGCCGACGCTGCCGCGGACAATAATTCTGCCGTCGTTCATCGTGTCGCCCGCCGCGTCCTGCGCGTTGCCGTTAACGGTGATATCCGCTCCGTTAAGATAAGAGCCGAGCGCATTGCCGGGAACGCCGTTGACGGTTATGCTTTTTCCGCTCATTCCGCTTGCGATAAATCTTTGCCCGAGGCAGTTGTCAATGGTAACCTCGGTTTCGCTCCTGATAAGCTCGTTGAGCTCTTTGAAATCCTTGCCGCTTGCATCGATTGTAATCATTGGATTCTACCTCCGAGCTTTTCATTTCTGTATTTGCGTGAAAACGCCATAAGCGACGGCTTTTCGCAGATGAGTCCGAAGTCAATATCCGAAAGCGGCGTTTTGTTGCGGATAAGCGAGGTGTAAATGCCTGCTTTCTCAACATCGCCGATCATTATATAGCCTTTGAGCAGATTGTCTTTATAGAAAAGCTTCTTATAGCAGCCGTCGGAGCGCTTTTCGCAGGTTTCGCCCTCATATACGCCCGCCGTTATGATGTGCAGACCGAAAAATCCTATGGCGTTCATCGGGATTGCTCCGCTGAATTCGGCATTTCCGCCTGCCATTGATATACCCGCCGCTTCACCCTGACGGTAAGCATTGGGCAAAAGGGCAAGCACACGGCTTGTACCGCTTGCCACATCGTCGCTTTCGCAGCAGTCGCCCGCGCAGTAAATCCCGTCAATGCTTGTCTGCATTGAGCTGTCGGTAAGTATACCGCGGTTAGCCCTTGCTCCTATATCCGTGAGCAAGGAGGTGTTCGGGCGAACACCGACCGCAGTTACGAGAATGTCAAAATCGATTTTCTCTCCGCTGTCGGTAACTGCGCCGTTTTCGGTGAATTCCGTAACCGTGTGACCGAGAATGAGATTTATTCCGTTCTTTTCAAGATGCGCCTTGACCATTTCGGAGCCTTCCTCGTCAAGAATGCTTGAAAGGACGCGCTCGCTCAAATCGATAACCGTGATTTCGGCAACTCTGTCTTTAATTCCCTCGGCGCATTTCAGACCGATAAGTCCTGCGCCGACGATAAGCACTTTTTTGTCTTTTCCGAGCGATTTTTCAAGCTCAAGTGCATCGTCAAGGCTCATAAAGCTGTGTTTGTCTTTTACTTTTTCAAGCCCTTTGAACGGGGGAACAAACGGATTTGAGCCTGTGGCAACGAGAAGCTTATCGTAAGAAACGGCTTTTCCGCTTTCAAGCAAAACCTCTTTTTTGACGCTGTCGATTTTTACGGCGGTTTCGCCGAAAAGGCAGGTGCAGCCGTTCTTTTCATAGAAATCATCGGGTCTGTATTTCATTCTCAGCAAATCGGTTTTGCCGCAGAGATAATATGAAATGAGCGGGCGGGAATACATATGATATTTTTCTTTTGATATAATGACTGTTTCCGATTCGGCGTCAACGCTTCTGATTCCCTCAACCGCGCCCGCGGCAGCGGCGGAATTGCCGATAATAACATATTTCATATTCCGTCACCTTTCCTCAAAAACTATTGCGCCGTTTGGGCAGCCCTTGACGCATTGGGGCACTCCGCCTGCGTTTTTGGTGCAAAGCTCGCATTTTTGGATTGCTCCCGTTTCGCTGTGAGAAATTGCGCCGTAGGGGCAGGAGAGAATGCAGGTGTAGCATCCGACGCATTTATCCTTATCGATAACTATAACGCCGTCCTTCTTTGTCAGTGCGCCCGTTATGCAGCCCTTGACGCACAGCGGCTCGTCGCAGTGACGGCATGAAACGGCAAACGAAATTCCGTTTGCTTCCTCAATCTGAATTCGGGGATGTATCTGCAAATTTGTTAATGCCTTTACCATATCTTTTTCTCCGCTGTTGGCAAAGGCGCAGTAATATTCGCAAAGATGGCAGCCGAGGCACCACTTTTCATTCACATAAACCTTTTTCATCTTTTATTCACCTGCATGGGAAATTCCCAGAATTTCAAGCTCCTTGGCGGTCAGACCTACTCCGCGCAGCATAAGGCGGTTGCCCTTGAGAGCTTCAATGGAGTTGATGCCCATTCCGCCCATAAGCTCTTTGATTTCGTGATTCCATGCCGTGAGGAGGTTGACGAGCCTCATATAGCCGATGTCGGGATTAAGGCGGCGGACAAGCTCGGGCTTTTGCGTGGCTATGCCCCAGTTGCAGTTGCCTGTCTGACAGCTCCTGCAAAGGTGACAGCCGAGCGCAATCAGCGCGCCTGTTGCTATATAAACGGCGTCTGCGCCGAGCGCGATTGCCTTAACAACATCTGCACTGTTTCTTATGCTGCCGCCCGCGACAAGAGAAACACTGTTTCTGATGCCCTCGTCGCGCAGTCTTGTGTCAACGCTTGCAAGTGCAAGCTCAATCGGAATGCCCACATTGTCTCTTATTCTTGTAGGCGCCGCACCCGTGCCGCCCCTGAAGCCGTCGATTGCAATTATATCAGCGCCGCTTCGGGCGATACCGCTTGCGATTGCCGCAATGTTATGAACCGCCGCAACCTTAACGATAACGGGCTTTTTATACTCTGTTGCTTCTTTAAGAGAATAAACAAGCTGTCTTAAATCCTCGATTGAATAGATGTCGTGGTGCGGAGCGGGGGATATGGCGTCCGAGCCCTCGGGAATCATTCGGGTTTTTGCAATGTCGCCCACGATTTTTGTGCCGGGAAGGTGACCGCCTATTCCGGGCTTTGCACCCTGACCCATTTTAATTTCAATCGCTGCGCCTGCGTTGAGATAATCGTTATAAACTCCGAATCTGCCGGAAGCAACCTGAACTATCGTGTTCTTGCCGTATTTATAGAAGTCCTCGTGCAGACCGCCTTCGCCCGTGTTATAGTAGGTTCCGAGAGCCTGAGCGGCTCTTGCCATGCTTTCGTGAGCGTTGTAGCTTATCGAGCCGTAGGACATTGCCGAAAACATTATCGGCAATTCAAGCTCAAGCTGAGGCGGAAGATTGTTCTTTAACGAGCCGTCGGGATTTCTTTCGACAGACGAGGGCTTTTTGCCCAAAAATGTCCTTGTTTCCATCGGCTCTCTGAGGGGGTCTATCGGCGGATTTGTAACCTGAGATGCATTAATAAGGATTTTATCCCAATAAACGGGGTATCTTTCGGGGTTGCCCATTGATGAAAGAAGAACGCCGCCGCTGTTTGCCTGCATATAGATTTCTTCAATCGCTCGTTCATTCCAGTTTGCATTTTCTTTGAATGTATGGGGCGTGCGCACTATTTTTAAAGCTCTTGTGGGGCAGAGAGAAACGCATCTGTGGCAGTTTACGCATTTTGATTCATCGCTCTTTAAAAAATTGGTTTCGGGGTCATAGCTGTGAACTCCGTTTGCACACTGCCTTTCGCACGCTCTGCATCTTATGCATCTTGTGTTGTCTCTGACAACCTCGTAATCCGGATAAATAAAATTAATCGGCATTCTTCTCACCGCCTTCCAGCCTGACTATAACGGCCTCGCCGCCTTTGGGCGACCAAATTTTTTCAACATCAGGCTCCATCATTCTTATTGCACATTCCTCGCTTGCTATATAAACCGTGCTGCCTTTTTCACCGACTACCATTGAACGCAGTTTCAGCCTGTCATTAAGAGCCATCAGACCGCCGTCAAAGCCGAGCAGGATTGAAAACGGACCTGTTATCAGCAAACTGCTGAAAGTGTTTCTGAGATATGTGAGTCTTTCTTTCTCTTTTTCATTCTTGCTTTCTATGGTTGACCAGAACGGAGCGGCGATAACGCTTGCCGCTTCTTCAAGGGTCAGCTTCTGCTTGCGGACAAGATAATCTATAATGTATGTAATAACCTCCGTATCCGTCAGCAGATTGCACTTGTAGCCGAACATTTCGATAAATCTGCGGTTTGCGTCGTATGAGGATATCTCTCCGTTATGAACGATTGAATAATCGAGCATCGAAAAAGGATGCGCACCGCCCC
>JAEDGK010000014.1 GCA_016297555.1 Clostridiaceae bacterium | reverse complement strand
GCGCTCTGCCGTAGCCGGTCATACTTTTTATCATTGGTTTTAACATCTCCCGTTACTGTTTTGAATTGCCGCAGGAACAGCCCGACGCAAGCGCTTCGGGAATTTCAACGCTTAGAACCTCTTCACCTTTAAAGCCGAGCCTTTCAAAAGCCTCGCTCGAAAGCTCTCTGCTTATAAGCGCAATATAAGCGTTTCTGTTTGCGGCATAATTCATTGCGGCTCGTGCCAAGCCCTCGGTTATTATATCGTCGCTGCAATTCACAGCCAAAAATCTGACGGAATAGCCCTCGAGCTTGATTTCGCATGAGCCGATTTCCGTTTCGCCGTCGAAAGCGGAAAAGCCTGTGCTTCCGTTATTCTCAAATGGAATAAATTTTATCATTTTGCACCTCCGCCGTTCCTGAGACCTGCCGACTTTAACAGACTTTCAACCTCCTGCGGAGTAAGGTCGCGCCACTCGCCCGTTTTAAGCATTCCGAGCTTGACAGAGCCGACCGCAGTTCTTTTAAGCCTTGCAACCTCAAGCTCAAGAGCCTCGCACATACGCCGAATTTGCCTGTTTCTGCCCTCATAAAGGACAATTTCAAGCACCGCTCTGCCATCTTCCTTTGAAAGCACGCGGACATCGGCGGGAGCGGTCATTCTGCCGTCAATATCAACGCCCGTGGAAAGAATATCAACCTGCTCCGAAGTAATGCCCGGGCGCACGGTGACTCTGTAGGTTTTCGGAACATGCTTTGACGGATGCATCATAGCGTTTGCAAATTCGCCGTCATTGGTCAGAATAAGCGCGCCCTCTGAAACCCTGTCAAGCCTGCCGACGGGATAAATACGCTCCTTGACTCCGCTGACAAGCTCGAGCACGCATTTTCTGCCCAGATCGTCATCGGTCGTTGTTACATAACCTCTCGGTTTATTGAGAAGGATATAACGAAGGCTGTTCTCTTTTTTTACCTTTTTTCCGCCGACCGAAACGCTGTCGGTCTTAGGGTCTACGCTGTCGCCGATATTTGCAATTTTGCCGTTAACCTTAACCAAACCGCTTCTTATCATTTCCTCGGCTTTGCGCCTTGAAGCAATCCCCGCCTCGGAAAGAAACTTCTGAAGCCTGATTTTATTGTCGGACATCAGTTCACCTCTGAAACCTTGAAGAAATCTTTTATTTTTTTAACTAATCTTGAAAATAATCCGCTTTCCTGTTCTTCTTTTTCGGATGGAAACACCTTTTTGCCGACGCTTTCCGCCGCAAGGAGCGGGACTTCGTCGATTATTCTGTCTCCCGAATAGAAAACCGCCGTGCCTACAATATCGCCCTCGCTGACGGGCGCATATTCAAAAGGTCTTATGAGCAGACGGCAGCCGCAGCTCTCGCCCTCAAGCCAGCTCGGCTCATAAGCAAGGCGCACCGCGGCAGAGCTTTTAACTCCGCCTGCCACCGAAAGCGCGGTTTTGCTTAAATCACAGCTCAGCAATGCTCCCCTGCACTTTGAAAAACCGTATTCAAACATTGAAATATGGTCATTCCAATCGTTTGGAGCGTTAAGCGTTACGGCAACCAATGTTACCCCGCCGCGCTCAGCCGCGCTGACAAGGCATCTGCCGCTCTTTTTGGTAAAACCCGTTTTTATGCCGACTGCGCCGTCATAGCTCCAAAGGAGCCTGTTATGATTAGTCAGAGTGCGGGCATAGGGCGGATTGCCGTAAGTAAGCCTTGCAATCTTTTTGGAGCAAATATCGGCAAACTCGGGGTTTGAAATGCTCTCGCACGCAAGCAACGCCATATCGTAAGCCGTTGAATAATGATTCTTATCGTCAAGCCCCGAAGCGGTCACAAAATTGGTATTTTCCATACCGATTTGCGCGGCGCGCTCATTCATAAGCTTGGCAAATCCCTCGGGGCTGCCGCCGAGCACATAAGCCACGGTATTTGCGGCGTCATTGCCCGATTGGAGCAACATTCCGTAAATAAGCTCGCGCATTGAAACGCTGTCGCCCGGAACAAGCCCCATTGAGGTTCCCTCAACCGAAACCATTTCTTTTGTAACGGTTATTTCAAGCTCGGGAACCGCCGCTTCAACGGCAATCAGGGAAGTCATTATCTTTGTTGTGCTTGCCATGGAAAGGCGCTTGTTTTCGTTTTTTGCAAAAAGCACCTCGCCGTTATTGGCGCACATAAGCACCGCGCTCTGCGCCGAAACCGAAACCTCACCCGCGGCATATGCCGAAAAGCCGAAAACAGGCAAAAATGCAAAAACGGCAATCAAAGCGAATATTTTCTTTTTCACGCGCTTCACCCTCACATATCATAAATAATATAATATATGCACGATGAAGCGGATTTAATAATCAGACGGCAGGTTCGTCGGACGCCATATAGTCGTTAATGGCGGCGTCAACGCTGTTATCCTTATTTCTGATTTTGTCAACTACTTCTGTTGCCTTGTCAACGATATCGGGAACCATTCCGATAACTCTTTCAACCGAGCCTTCTGCCGCGTTGATATATTTAACGCTGACGCTGCCGTTATTGACAACAAGGAAAGCAACGGGAGAAATTGTTATACCTGCTCCGCCGCCGCCGCCGAAAAGCTCGGCATTGGTTTTTGAGGGAAAATCAGTGCCGCCCGAAGCAAAGCCGTAAGTAACCTTTGAAACGGGAATTATCTGGAGAGTTTCGCTGATTTTTATCGGCTCGCCGATAATAGTGCTGACATCTACGAGATCTTTGATTTTTTCGATTGATGTTCCGAGAATTCCGGATGCTGACTGTTCTTTCATTTGCCTTTCACCTTTCTTTAAGTTAATGATTTTTTATTTATTAACTGCTTTTTCAACTTTACTGTGCCTTAGCAGTTTAATAACGACCTTAAACAGGAGTTCAAATGCCATAATAATTGCCGCGTTAATCAGCGCAATGGGTCTGACGGAAATCTTTGTGTGAAGCCTTGCGCTGTTTTCGCCGTTGATAAAATCGGGGGTAACCTCTATGTTATATTTTTTAACACGCATTGTGCTGACGATAAGACCCATTGCGGGAAAAGCCGCCGAACACACCTTGCCGTATTTTATCGCCGTCTGCGCCGAATCGCCCGCGCCGACCGTCATTGAAACAAACAGCTCCTCAAAAAGGAAGGCTCTTCCCATTCTTTTGAAGCCGCCGCCCAAGGCTTTCGCCGCGTCCTTTAAAAGCTGAACAACGCCCGAAACGCCTCGGTTTCTGTAAAATCGGACAAACATATTGTCCTTTTTTTCTTTTGGCTCGGGAATAACCTCGCTGTTTTCTTCGGGTTTCTTTTCTTTTTTCTCTTTTTTGGGCTTTTTCTCCTTTTCCTTCATCGGCAGTAAATTGAATTTAAGGAAAAGCCAACCGAGAGAAACGGTTATATCGTCTTCATAATGAACGGTAATTACAAATTTCACAGAGAGAAGTATTATTAAGAACGCTATAATTCCGAGTATTATGTAAAGCGCCGTCAAATTACCGCCTCCTTTTATTCATCACTGCGGAAAAAATTCCTTATCTGCTCGCCCTGCTCATTATCAATCTCATCATCATTTTCTGTCTGAACCGCATCATCAACTTTATCCGGCAGTTCGGGAAGCTCAGATAGAGATGAGAGACAAAAACATCTGAGAAAATCGGGCGTTGTGCCGTAAAGCAGAGGTCTGCCCGGCAAATCAAGCCTGCCCTTTTCTTCAAGCAAGCCCTTTTGACAGAGCGTTGCGATAACGCCCGAGCAGTCAACGCCTCTTATCTGCTCAACATATGCTTTGGTTACGGGCTGATTATAAGCAACTACCGCAAGCACCTCAAACGCCGCGGGAGAAAGCGGGGCATTTTTTTTAATATCAAGCACACTGCGAACCTGCTGTGCATAATCGGAGCGCGAGCAAAGCTGATATTTGCTGCCGAGCCGCAACAGGCAAATTCCGCTGCCGCGCTCATCAAGCGCTCTGCCCAGCTCCCACATCGCTCCGTTGACGGTATCAATATCAATCTCGAGTGCTTCGGCAATTCTCGCCGCTTCAACAGGCTCTCCCGAAGCAAAAAGAATTGCTTCGCAAGCCGCGCGGATTTGTTCATTCGTCAATCTCAATACTCTCCCCTCTGCCCTTGAGCAGCGTTATATCGGCGTTTTCGCCGTTGCCGTCAATTCGTATTCTTTTGGCTTTCGCCATGGCAAGCAGCGCAAGAAATGTTGCAACCATTTCGGAGCGCGATTCCGCCTGCTCGAAGAAAGCTGACATTCTGCGGCTGTCGGAATCCTTGAATTTATCGATAATAAAGCTTATTCTTGAAGCAACGGACACAATTTTGCGGGCAACAATTCCTCTGAATGCCTCAATCGGCGGAGGAAGCCTGCGCTTGCCTTTGCCGACCGCCGCCATATAAGCCTTAAAAATCTCAACAGGCTCATGGATGCGGGTGTAGGTCATATCAACCTCAATCTCCTCAGGCTCGCGCGTGTAGAGGTCAAAGCCGTTTGCTTGCTTTTGAAGCTTGCCTGCAACGAGCTTGCAGTCCTGATATTCCGTCAGCTCACCGCGCAGCTCCTCAACAAGCTTCTCCGCTTCCTCGTGCACGGGCAGAAGCGAAACGGTTTTTATATAAATAAGCCTTGCCGCCATTTCCAGAAATTCACTTGAAACTTCAAGATTATCCTCCTGCATATTGCGGACATATTCAAGATATTGCTCGATTATTTCCATAATCGGCACATCGTTTATGCTGACTTTCTTTTTGGAAATAAGCTGAAGCAGAAGATCCATCGGTCCTTCAAACACTTCAAGCTTATACTGTATTTTTTCCAAGAGCGAAACCCCTTTCGGTTTGTATCAAGCAAGCGCCGAGAAAGGAAGACCCGTAACGAGTGAAAACAGCTGCATAATCTTGCTTGTCAGGAATGAGATGGGAACATCAAGCGCGCCGAAAATAACAAGCGCAAAAACGGCAAGCACGATATATCTTTCGTACTGCATAATTTTGAAATAATACTTTGACGGGATAAACAGGCTTGCTATTCTTGAACCGTCAAGAGGCGGAATGGGAATGAGGTTAAACACGGCAAGGCTGACATTTATCTGAGCCGCGGCAAAGAAAAACAGCATTGCCACATTTGCAAACATTCCTCCCGTTTTATAATAAGCAAAGGAAGAAGCGTTAGAAAGAAACATAAAGAATAAAGCCATGATCAGGTTTGACGCGGGACCTGCCGCGGCGGTAAGCGCCATATCCCGTTTAGGCTTTTTAAAGTTTCTTGGATTTACGGGCACGGGCTTTGCATAGCCGAAGCCGACAAGGAAAATCATCAGCGCGCCCATAAGGTCAATATGAGCAAGCGGCGCAAGAGTCAGCCTGCCTTTGAGACGAGCCGTGTCATCGCCGAGCTTTGTTGACACAAGAGCGTGAGCATATTCATGAATCGGCAGAGTGCAGAAAACAACAAATACTCTTGCCATAAGATTCATAACAGTTGAAACGGAAAAACCGCCTCTGAGTAAATCAAATAACATTTTTATTCCTTTCCGTGCCGACTACCGCTCTTTCGATTCCGTTGAAATCAACAAGCGTTTTTGTTTCGGCAAACCAATGAGAAAATAATGATTTTATAAAATCTGCCTGACCCTCTCCGCATTCAACCGCCGCCGCACCGCCGCAGCAAGGCAGCCATTTTTGAGATATGATTTCATAAAAATCATATCCGCTTTCACCGCCGTCAAGCGCCGTTGCGGGCTCACGCTGCACCTCGCGCTGAAGCTTCGGCAGACAGGCGCTTTCAATATAAGGCGGGTTTGAGAGAATAAGCTCGGGCTTAGGCAAATCAAAAACCGCAAATCCGTCCGAAATATCGCCGTGAACAGCCTTGGCATTTGAACAGCCGAGCCGTGAAAGATTTTTGCTGAGATAATTAAAGGCTTCGGGATATTTTTCAATCAGGAACACCCTTGCGTTTGGCATATGAGCGGCAATGCTCAGACCTATGCATCCCGAACCTGCACACAAATCAAACACCACGGGCTCGGATTTATCCGCAAGATAATCAAGCGCAAAATCAACAAGCAGCTCTGTTTCGGGGCGCGGAATGAGCACGCCGTTTCCGACTAAGAAGCTTTCGCCAAAGAAATCCCATGAGCCGATGATATACTGAACGGGAGTTCCGTTTATTCTGCTGTTTATCTTTTCGAGATATTCCCGTGATTTTGCTTCATTCGCTTCGCCGTCCGAGTGAAGAAACACATATTCCCTGCCGCAGTCAAAAACAGACTCAAAAATCCAACGAGCCTCGTTGGCATAATTCTCAACTCCGCAGTTTTTAAGAAGCGTTTTGCCCCGTGACAAAAGCTCACCGACGGTCATTCCGCATTCTCCCCGCTCTCTTCGGGCTGTTCATCGGAAGAATCTGCTTTGCCGCTGAGAGCGGCTTTCATAGCCTCAATCGCAACCTCAATAATTGCATCGTCAGGCTCGGCGGTTGTTATCCTCTGCATTAACAGACCGGGCGCAGAGAGAAGCTTTGTAAATTTGTTTGGATATTTGCCCGCAAGCTGAATAAACTCAAAGCCTATGCCCATAATCAGAGGCATTATGAGGAGTTTTACAAGAATCCAAATCGGTCTTGAAGCGGTCAGCGCGGGAAAAATGACCGAAACAAGCGACGAAATGACAATACTGAGAATTATTGTAACAAAGATAAAGCTTGTGCCGCAGCGCGGATGAAATCTTTTTTCTTCTCTGATGTTTGCAACGGTAAGCTCCTTGCCGTGCTCAAAGCAGAAAATCGTTTTATGCTCCGCGCCGTGATACATATAAACCCTGTGAATTTCTTTCATACGCGCAACAAGCGCCATATAGATGACAAAAATTATAACTCTTATTATTCCCTCAAAAACAGCTCGCCAAGCAATCATTGAGCCGTGAGCAAGCTTGTTATTGACATGGTCAAAAACAAAGCTGGGCAGCCACATAAACAGCAGAAACGCAAGCCCGAAGCCGAGCACCGCTGAAATCGTGCCGATTACCGCCATCATTTTGGGACCGAAATGGTCGCTTATCCACTTATCAAGCTTTGATTCGCTTTCTTCTTCCATATCAAGTGAGGTTTTCTCTGCCGATTCCATAAGCAGCTTATAACCGAAAATCATTGATTCAATAAAAGCCGCCACACCGCGTATCAACGGAAGATTGAGAATTTTATATTTTTTTCTGACGGACACGAAATCCTTCATTTGGGTTTCGATAGTTCCGTCAGGCAAACGAAGCGACATTGCCGTGCCTTTGGGGCCGCGCATCATTATGCCCTCCATAAGAGCCTGACCGCCGACAGCCACATAATTATCTTTGTTTTTATTGCTCATTGCCGTTATCTCCT
Source organism: Clostridiaceae bacterium (assembly GCA_016297555.1). Taxonomy (GTDB): domain Bacteria; phylum Bacillota; class Clostridia; order Oscillospirales; family Acutalibacteraceae; genus CAG-177. Next base: position 19,721 of record JAEDGK010000014.1, on the reverse strand, counting down.
TCTTTTTCCTGCGAGTCGTATTCCGTCGGCTCAATGGGAAGCGTTATTCTGACCGTTGTGCCCTCGCCGAGAATACTGTCAATATCAAGCTCGCCGTTATGAAGCTTAATAATTTCGTCTGCAACCGCAAGCCCGATTCCCGAGCCTCTGACGGTTGTGTTTGCTTTATAGAATTTTTCTTTAACATGAGGCAAATCCTCGGGCGGAATCCCCGCGCCCGTGTCGCTCACGGTAATAATAAGCGCCGCAGGATTAGGTATTTCGGCATAAACGACTATTCTGCCGCCGTGCTCCGAGTATTTAAGTGCATTGTCAAGAATATTAATAAAAACCTGCTTTATCCGCGCCGCATCACCCATGGCAGGTGCGGGAAGATGCGGAACATTGTATATAAGCTCGATGCCCTCTTTAATCGTGCGCTCTTTAAACGAGAAAACAACCTCGTCAAGCTCTGCAAGAACATCGATTTTTTCGCTGTTCAGTTTCATTCTGCCGCTGCTCATTCTTGAGAAATCGAGCAGCTCTTCAACCATATCGTTAAGCCTTGAAGCCTCGTTTATGATAACGCCCATTCCCCTCTGCGTCATTGAGGGATCGGTTTCACCGATTTGAAGCAGGGTTTCGCCCCAGCCTTTAATGGCTGTGAGCGGAGTTCTCAGCTCGTGAGAAACGGTTGAAATAAAATCGTTTTTCATTCTGTCTGACGCGGCAAGCTTTTCAGCCATATCGTTAATGGTTGTGCACAGCTCGCCTATCTCGTCATTATACGGATAGTGGTCAATTCTCGCTTCGAGGTCGCCGCCTGCGATTTTCTTTGCCGTTTCGCCTATCGCTTTGACAGGATTTACAATGGAGCTGATAAATATTATTCCCGAAACAACCAGCAGCGCAAACATTCCAATGCAAACCGAAATAACGATAAACAGAATTCTGACAAGCTGATCGTCAATCGCATCAATAGAAATCATAAATCTGACCGCGCCGCCGAAAGTGCCGTCCGGATAATTATAAATCAGAGTGGACGCCATTATTTTTTCGCCCGACGGCAGACTGCCGGTCCATTTTTCGCTTGAGCGTCCGCTGCTCATTGCAGCTTCATAATCAGGCATTTCAACCTTGCCTTTAATTTCAAAGCCGCTTGAAGAAAGAATTACATTTCCCGAGCCGTCAATAAGCCAAACCGCCATTTTATCCTTTTCGGGGAAATTTTCTATAAATTCTCTGCCCGCAGCCTCAAAGCCGCCGGAAGCCGCATCACTGAAAAAATTGAAGTTTGAAGCTATCTCATCGGCGGAATAAGAATCAAGCGTCATATCCGCAAGGCCGTAATAGTAATTTCTCATTGAAAGAAACAGGGCAGCGGAAACTGTTACGAGAATTACGATAACAATAGACGCAACATTCAAAAACCATCGTTTTGTTATCCCGACGAATTTCACGGCTTCTGCTCCTTTCAGTAAAAATATCAGTTAATCAGATTATCCATTTGTATCCCACGCCCCAAATGGTGGTAAGATGCTTCGGAACGGACGGATCGTCCTCAACCTTCATTCTGAGACGCCTTATGTTTACATCGATAATCTTTTCTTCTCCAAAATATTCATTGCCCCACACTCTGTCAAGAATATCCGTTCTGCTTAAAGCAACGCCGGGATTCGTGAAGAAATATTCCATCATCTGAAACTCAACCTGAGTAAGCTCAATGTATTTTCCGTTTTTGGAAAGCGAGCGGTTTCTGAGATTAAGCTTGAATTCGCCCAGCTCTATGCAGTCGGCAGATCTGCGGCGATTAACTCCGCTCATTGAAACACGCCTGTAAATCGCATCAACCCTCGCAACAAGCTCAGAGGTGGAAAAAGGCTTTGTTACATAATCGTCTGCGCCGACCATAAGACCCGTTATCTTATCCATTTCCTGAGTTTTGGCGGTAAGCATTATTATGCCGATGTTGCTGCTTCTGGCTCTTAACTGCTTGCAAACCTCAATGCCGTCAACATTCGGCATCATAATATCAAGCAGAGCCACATCAATATCTCCTCCGCAGGCATCATAGAGCTCAAGCGCCTGCGCTCCGTCCTCCGCCTCAACAACATCATAGCCGCCGCGTTTCAGATTAATAACAACAAACTCTCTGATGGTTGCTTCGTCCTCTGCTATCAAAACTCTTTTCATTGCTTCACTCCTCCGTTAAGGCAAATCTGTTATTTTTGATTTGACATACTCCTCATCAATCCCCGAATCTTTTCCGTTTTGAGTTATATAAACGCACACAACTCCGTCATCGTTTTCCGATATCGGAATATATGCGCTGAAGCTTTCGGGATTCCAACGCTCTTTGGAAATTTTAAGAACGGAATAAATTTCGCCAACCGATTTGCCGCTGCCGTCCGTTCTGTAAACTACCCAGCAGCTCTGCGAGCGGTAATTTCTGATACCCGTTGTGTTTATCTCACTGTCGTCAAGATAAATCATATATCCGTCTTCGCTGTTTATCAGAGTGTTTGCAACAACTCTGCTGCCGCTGTCATCATAATCCGTCCAGCTTGTCAGATAAACCACCTCGCTGTCGATTGTAGAGGTATCGTCGCCTTTGCCGAAAAGCACGGACTGAACGGGAATATCGATAATTCCGTCATTATTTATATCCGCACACGGAATCGGCTCATATCTGACGGTTGCGGCGTTTGACAGCGTTTTTTCGTCAAGCAGCGGAGCAAGAAGCAGGGATTTGGCATCATCCCAGAAGATAAGCTCCGTAATCATCATCGATTCGCCTTTGAGCGCGTCAACATATATTCTCATCGGAGCGTCGCCGGAAACCTTTTCGGTTTTAACGGAAACATAGCTGCTGATATTCGGGTCAACCTTTGTTTCGCCCATAAGAACCACCGTATCGCCCGAAAGGCGCATGGCGCTTGCCGTTCTCTGATTAACTCCCGAAGCATTGCTCTGGCTGATGAAAAACAGCTCCTGCGCTCCGTCGCCGTCAATGTCAATAACCTCCGAAACCGAACACATTTCATTGAGAATTTCTTTGTATCTGTCCGCCGAGCCCGAAGTTCGGTAAAGCGACATTACATTGCCCGAGGAAACGCCGGAGGTGTTCCAATTAACTATAATTTCACAGTTGCCGTCGCCGTCCATATCGGTAACGGTTACGCTTTCAACTCCGTTGCCGTATCCGCTGAAATCGTTTCTTGAAATCCATCTGCCGTCAACCGTTTGAAAAAAATGCATCCTTGCCGTCGTTTTGTCGGAGACGGTTTTATAAAAAATAAGCGCATCATCTTCGCCGTCAGAATCAACATCCTCAACAATTATCGCCGAGCGGTAATCTCCCTTTCCGGGGCTGCAAAGAATTGCGTCTGAGCCGACATTTTCATTGAAGGCCTTTACAAGCTCCTCATATTCTTCATAATAAAGCGGCGGAGAAATAAGCGAGCTGACGGGTCTGATGAAGCTGCCCGAGCCGCACGAGGAAAACAGCAGACAAAAAGCCGATATTATTGCGACAACCGCCGCCCGCTTGGCTTTCATATCAACCGCTCCTTCCCCACTATAAATTATTTAAGCTATTATAGCATACTTACTTTCCATAAATCAATATCTAAATATATAATTAATATAAATTTAATAATAAAATATGCATCTCAGCGCGAAATGTGAGCCTTTCGGGCAAAAAAAAAACCGCTTTCGGCAAAATCAAGCCAAAAGCGGTATTATTTCCGTTACTGTGTAATTCTGACCGTTGCGGTGTATGTGCCGTATGACCAGCAATCATTGTCGGTCAAGGTGACGGGAACGGTTATTTCTCCTATCGTGCTGTCGTCAATTCCGTTAAGGTCTGCGCTGAGCGTAATGTTATCGGAATTCAACTGAGCTATTGAAGCCTGGGGACCGATAACCGTTATCTCGGAAAAATCAAGCTTGACAAACTCAACCGAAGCACCGCCCGGAACATTGATAAATCCAACGGTTGAGGGCGCGGCAATGGTTCCCGACGACATACCGCTGACATTTACGGTAACGGTAAATTCCTCTGTTCCGTCAAGAACGACACCGCCCGTAATATCGGCGGATTTAATGGTAAAGGTGTTTACACCTGATTTAAGATTTGAAAAATCAATCGATGCAATTTCAAATGATTCCATACCCTCAAGCTTGCTTTCGGGCACACCGAACCTTGCGGATGCAGGGCTGATTGATACCGTGAAAGGCAGGCTTTCGATATAGTCGGACGGCTTGTTTATAAAGCTGCAGGTAACGGGAAGCTTTGCAATCTTATAAACGGGAAGCGTTATCTGAATCATTTCGGACTGCCTGTTGAAAGAAATATATTTGGGGCTTGAGCCCTCACGGGTTAAGGCAACAAGCGAAGCGTCAAGCGTTTTGCTTTGGCGAAGCGTGCCGTCAACCGTTGCCCTTGCAACAACTCTGCTGATTTTATTGACCTCGGTTTCGGGACCCGAAACTCTGACTGTATCCGTTTCGGGGAAAATATAGTCGCCGAGATAGTATCCGTCGGGTATTTCTCCGTTTTCAAATTCAACGCTCGCCTGAACAACGAATTCTTTCTCTTTGGGATAATCGAAATAAACCTCTATTTCATCAGAGGACGCGCTGACAATTCTGAAATCGGGTCTCGCACTCTCCGTTCCGACATCGAGAGCCAACCGATAGGTTCCCACGGAATTAACATAGCCGATATTGGCTGTAACAATGATGTCATCGCCGATATCGTCAGACTCAACAACATATCTTTTTCCGCTGATGACAACATCAACCGTAAACTTTGTTTCTCCGAAAGGTTCAAGACCGAGCTTTTCCTGAATTTTGGAATAGTCAATCTGAACGGGAACATTTTTAACTACAATCTCCGTTTCGGGAGCAAGCTCAACAGCAACAACAAGCCATATTGCCACAGCCATCACAACGGAGAAAACAAGCAAAAATTTGTTGTTATACAGCAAATCGCTGAATTTCTGGTTCTTTTTCATTTTTTCCAACCCTTAAATATTTTTCTGAACGCTCCGCCCTCTCCCGTTAATTTATCGGGAGGGCTGTCAATCAAATAATTCATAAGCTTTTCTCTGAGCTCCGGCTCGGTCAGCCCTCTGTCAAGAACTCCTCTGAAAGCAAGTGAAATAACCCCCGTTTCTTCGGAGGTTACAATTATCATTGCATCGCTCTGCTCGCTCATACCTATTGCCGCTCTGTGGCGTGTGCCGAGGTCGCTCGAAATTGTGTCGTCCTTTGTAAGCGGCAAAACACAGCCCGCGCAAAGCAGACGGCCGTGCCTGACAACAGCCGCGCCGTCATGAAGCGGAGATTTGGGATAGAATATGTTGCCGATAAGCTCGTGAGATATCTTTGCGTCGATACCCGTGCCGGTTTTAATAACATCGCCGAGCAGCATTTCTTTTTCCATAACAATCAGAGAGCCTGTTTTGCTCTCGCTCATACGCTGAACCGCCTTAGCTATTTCAATAATTGCGTCGCTGACGGTTTCTATGCTCTCGGCATCGCTACCCTTGAGCAAAACGCTGAGATTTGTAATCTTGCTTTTGCCGACTTTCTCAATAACCTGCCTGATTTCCTGCTGAAAAAGAATGACGATAACAAGAAAAATATTCGGAAAAACAAGGCTGAATATGTAGGTACTCGCCTGCATCTGAAGCTGATAGATAACAATATAAATTACGCCGAGCAGCAGCAGACCTTTAACAAGCTGAAAGGCTCGGGTTTCGCGGATAAGCTTAATTCCGTTATATAAAATAAATGCAACAAGCAGAATATCAAGAAGATCGGTTATTCTGAAGCTCAGCGAGGGAAGCTTTGAGAAAAAATCCGCTATATTTTCAAAAACGTTCATAGTTTCGGTAAATCCTTTCCTCTGCAACACAACAATTAGGCTGAAATTAATCCATCTGTCATAATAGCACAAACTCAAAGAAGTTGCAAATAAATTGCACATATTTAACAAAAAATTTAATTTTCAATAAGGCAAATAGCCTGAGCGGCCATACCTTCCTCTCTGCCCGAAAATCCGAGCCCCTCCTCCGTGGTTGCTTTAACGCTGACGAACTCAATCGAAATGCCGCAGGCGCGCGCAATATTGGCTCGCATTTCGTCAATATAAGGTCTCATTTTCGGCTTTTGCGCAATCAAGGTGCAGTCAATGTTTACGATTGAAAAGCCCGATTCTTTGAGCTTTTCGGCAACGGCTGAAAGGAGCACCAGACTGTCGGCATCCTTAAATCTGCTGTCATTATCGGGAAACAGGCAGCCGATATCTCCCATTGCGGCGGCGCCGAGCAGAGCATCGCTGATTGCATGAAGCAAAACATCCGCATCGGAATGCCCGAGCAGACCCGTTTCGTGAGGAATTTCAACCCCTCCGACCACAAGCCTGCGCCCGCTGACCAAACGGTGAACATCATAGCCCTGACCTATTCTGAGCATTTCTGCGCCTCCTTTTCAATCTCTTTTATGTCCTCTAAAAACTGATCGTATGTTGTTACAAAATTCAGCACCTTGACAAGTGCGTTTGAAGACAGCCTTGACGGAAAAGAATAGTATTTCAGCAGCGCTTTCCTTTTTTTCGCGCTGCCCTCACCGCCCGTGAAGCCGTGTTCATAAAGGTCAAGCTTTGTTATCGGTCTTTCAGGCTCTGCGATTGATTCGCACAAAACGCCCGCGTTAGCCAAAGAACGCATTATTATTTCTTCCGAAACGCCCTCTACGCCTATTTTGCCCTCTTTTGAAGGCTCTGTTTTGCGGCTTTCTTTGCCGAAAATATCGGGAATATAGGCGTGAACGATATTTTTCGGGTCAACGGTTGAGCCGATAAACGAGCGGATTTTAAAGCCCGCGGAATCGCTGTCCGTGAGCACAAGTATGCCTCGCTTTTCAGAAAGCACTCTTATCATCTGCTGAAGCTCTTTATCCTTAAAAATGCCGAAGCCGTCGGTCTGAATTATCGGTGCATCTATAATTCCCGAAAGCTTGATTTTATCGTATTTTCCCTCGACGATAACCGCCTGTTTAATCTTAATCATTTGTATCTCCTGCCGACCCGTGCAAGCTTGACAAGCGTCTGCTCAAGCACAAGCCTTTTATCAAGCGCGGAGCTTTTAAGCGTTTTATCCGCACTGCAAAGAATGTCGATACATTCGCCGATATCCTCAAACGAGAGCGAGGAAGCGCTTCTTGCCGCATTTGAAAGCCTGAATTCTTTTCCCGCATAGTTATAATATTTCGCCGCGTCCTCGGCTCTGCCGCCCGATTTAACAGCCGCCTTTGCCCGATAAATATCGGAATACTGCGCTATAAGAGCGCCGAGAATCTGGAACTCATCCTCTCTGTTTTCAAACAGCAGAGAAAGCTTGGTAAAAGCGCCGTCAAATCTGCCTGCAATCAAGTCTTTTATCATATCAAAAACCTTTGCGTCAAGGCTCTTGATGCAAACGGCGTCGATATCGCTTTTTTTGACTTCTCCGCCGGCATAGGCGCAAACCTTTTCCGTTTCGTTAAGCAGCGTGTTTAAATCACTTCCCACGCATGAAATCAGGTAAGCCGCCGCTCCCTTTTCAAAGCCCGAACCGCGTTTTTTTGCGCCGCTTTCAAGCATTTTGATAAGCTCCGCAGGAGTTTTTTTATCAAGCTTTGCGGCAATGCCGTATTTTTCAAAAAGCTTGACCGCTTTATTAAACCCCGCCCCCTTAGGCTCGTATGCCGAAAAAGCAAAAATCAAAGCGCAGTAATCGGGGCAGTCCGAGAGAACGGTTTCAAGCTGCTCCAAGCCGCTTTTATCAAGCAGATCAAGCGCAAAATCCTTTACGAGAACGCATTTTGTATCCGCCATCATCGGCACGGCGCAAACGCTCTCATATATTTCCGACAAGGAACATTCCTTGCCGTCAAATTTATGAAAATTGAAATCGGCAAAAGTATCGTCAACCGTCTTTTTAATTATTTTTTCCGTATAGGCTTTTTTCAGATAGCCTTCTTCTCCGTAAATCAGAAAAATGCCGACGGGATTTTCCCTCAGCTTTTCTTTTAATCCGGTTTCATTCAAAACAGACATAAGCCGTCCTTTCAGCAGACAGGCGTTTCAAACGCCGTCTCCGTAGCCCTCACTTTCAACCGAAAAAGAACCTTTATCGGCAATTATACATATTCCGCCCGCCGCGCGGGAGCCAACGACGGAGCTCGGCAAAAGCTTCAAACCGTCTGCGGTATTAAGAGCCGCATATTTAAAGCTGTATTCTTCAATCCCCGTGGGATAAGCCCCGCACGAAACAACAACATCTGCACCGCCGAAGTCTCCGAGCAGAGACATATCAAAATGCTCATCGAAGCAAATCAAAGCGCAAATATCGTCATTTTCTATAATAACACAGTAATTATTATCGAAATTATAAGAATTAACAGTAAAATTTTCGGATGAATACTGTTGAGAAAAGCCGTTAATTTTACTGTCGGCAAGAAGTAAAGAAGCTCCGGACACAAGACAGTCGGTATAAACCGCCGCGGGTCTGTGACTTGCCGCAGTCTTTATAAAAAACGCCGCCGATTCTTCACTGCCGTCCGGAATAAAAGCGGCGGTAATTTTTCCTCCCGCACGCTCAATAACACGGTCAATGTTCAAAGCCGTCATAAAATTCGTGCCGCCGCAGCCGATAAGAAGATTTTCACCGCCGCGGCTTGCGATAACTGCCGTTCCGTTTCCGCAGTCAACAATGTGCAGTCTTGTTTCGTTTCTTTCCGATAAAGAAAATGCCGTAAACACAACGGCGGCAAATATCACGCACGCCGTGCACGCCGAGGCAGGCTTGGCTTTACCGAATTTTACGGTTAAAACAGCCAAAGCAATAAAAACAAGAAAAGCGCATATAAACATTTCTGCTCCGCTCTCGCTGAGCGATAGCCTTAAAAGCTCAACCGAAGCGATTGATTTTGCAAAATCACAAATAAATTCAGCAATCATACCGCCTAAAAATCCCGGCAAATTTATGAAAGAAAACGGCACAAAGCCGAGAGCCGCACCGAGCGCACAAAGAACAATGCACGCCTGTGCCGCAGGAACGGCAACAATATTCGCCGCAAAAACCATCGGATTAAAGCTGCCGTAAAGCTTTAAAATAACAGGCAGAGTAAACAGCGACGCCGCTCCCGTTACGGCAAGAGATGACGCTATTCCGCTCAAAAACGATGTCAATGATTTATATTTTATCTTGCCGAAAACCCGTTTTATTTTCGGCAAAACAAAATCAGAACACAAAATTACGCCGAGCGTTGAAAGTGCGGAAAGCTCAAGCCCTGCCGAGCCGACCGCAAACGGATTCGCCAAGGCTATAACCGCAATCGAAAATCCGAGCGAATTCAGCGAATCCCGCTTCTTCATTATAACATTGCCCAGCAGAAAAACAAGCATCATTATGCCCGAGCGCAAAACGGAATATGTAAGCCCTGCAACAAGCATAAAGCCGACAACGCCGAAAGCCGCGATGATGCTTGCCGCCCTCTCTCCGACGCGCAGCTTTTTAAGAACCGAAAAAATCAGCATCGACCAAAGCGACAGATGCAGACCCGACACACAGATAATATGCGTAATACCCGATGAATGAAACGCTGCCGCCGTTTCGGCGGATAAACCGCTCCTGTCGCCGAGAATAAGCGCAACGGCGAGCGCACCGTTTTCGTTGGGCAGTATTCTGTAAATTGAATTCTTGATTGCCGCACGCAAATCCGTTATTTTCTTGGCAAACGGCTTTTCTCTCTCGGGAACGGATATGACCGAATAATCGTAATTTTCGGGATATGCGCCGAGAAACACGCCGTCAGCTTTATTAGCCGCTAAAAAATCACTGTCTGACGAGCCAAGGGTATAAAAGGTAAATCTGCCCTGCAAAATATCGTAAGGCTCTGCCTCGGGCGGCTCGGAAAACACAAGTCTCAGTTTAAGATCGGCGGGTTTGCCGTCAATCTCGGAAGCTTTTGCCTTATAATAATAATTGCCGTATTTTATCTCGGGCATATCGGTTAAAACGGCGGAAACCTCGCAGGTTTTGCCGCTGTAAGCAAGAGCGGGAGAATATACGAACTGCTCGGCACAGAAAAGCAGAGCGCAGGCGACGGCTGCCGAAGCAAAAATGCACGGCAGAGCCCCCTGTTTTCTTAGCTTGTCGATAAACAGCGTAACAACCAGAGCGGCGGTAAATGCCGCAAAAGCGGCAACCGTCACTCCGGTATCACAATCAAAAAGCAAAGAAATTGTCAGGAACACCGTAAAACCGATAACGGCAAACGGGCGCGCCATTCTGTATCCCCCTCTCCTTCGGGCTGCAAAAGCTATGCTTTATTCAGCCGCGAAAATCAGGGTTAGGATTATTATTTTTCGATAAGAGGAATTTCGGCAAGATAAACTATATCGTCTCTCTTTGCGGCGTCTCCCTCTGCAAGAACAGCCGCTCTGGCAACAACCTGTGCGTCAAATCTTGCACAAAGCTCTTCAACGGCTTTGATTGATTCGCCCGTGCTGATAACATCGTCAAGCACTACAACGCGCTTGCCTCTTATCTGATCTCCCTCAATCTCATCCATAATGAGCGTCTGAACCGCATCGGTGGTTATGGAACGGACATTAACGGAAACGGGATTTTTCATATAAAGCTTGGCTTTCTTTCTTGCAACAAAATACTTTTTGCCGCTCTGCCTTGACATTTCATATGCCAAAGGAATGCTCTTAGCCTCGGGAGTTACTATATAGTCAAACTCGGGAAGTCTTTTGAGAAGCTCCGTGGCGGAATGAACCGTTACCTCAACATCTCCGAAAATAATAAAAGCTGCAATGTCAAGCTTATCGCTGATGGGGCAACGGAGCAGGTCTCTTTCAAGCCCTGCAATATTTACTCTGTAATATTCTGACATATCAATTATCTCCCAATATTTATCAAATCAAAATCAACCGGCAGGCCAGCCGAAATCTCTGCCGCTCATCATATGGAAATGAAGATGCTTAACTGTCTGACCCGCGCTGTCGCCGCAGTTATTTACAATTCTGAAACCGTCAAGCTGCTTTTCACGGGCGATTTTTGCCGCAACCTCAAAGATATGAGAAACAACCGCGCTGTTTTTATCCGTTATTTCAGCGGCGGAAGCAATATGCTCCTTGGGAATTATCAAAATATGCACGGGAGCCTGAGGCTCAATGTCGTTAAATGCAATAACTTTATCATCTTCATATACTTTTGACGCAGGAATTTCACCGTTAATGATTTTGCAGAAAATGCAGTCCATATCTTTGCACTCCTTAGGTTAAATTATTTCAACATATTTTTAACTGTTTCCGTAACTGCCGCCATTGCTTCGGCAACGCCGGAAATATCCTTTGTGCCCGCCATTGCGCTGTCGGGTCTTCCGCCGCCCGAGCCGCCTGCAAGCTTTGAAACAGCCTTTGCAATGTTACCTGCATGAGCGCCCTTTGCAACAGCTTCGGAACCGCAGGCACAGGCGAAATTAGCGCCTGTTTTTTCTGCGTTAATTCCGCAGATAACCGCAACGGCATTCGCGTTTTCTTTAACCTTGTCACACATTGCACGGAGCTCGCCGGGATTGACGCCTTCAACCGTTGCCGTAACAAGCATAACTCCGCCGATATCAACAGCGCCGCTCATAAGGTCGCCTGTTTTAAGCTGAGAAAGCTCAGCGCGAAGCTGCTCAATCTCTTTATCCTTTGCTTTAAGCTCAGCCATAACCGCGCCCGCTCTCTTTTCAAGCTCGGAGGTGTTGGCAAGCTTCATTGAAACGGCGGTATTTCTGATAACCGCATTGTTCTTTGCTATATAATCAAGCACGCCGAAGCCCGTTACGGCTTCAATCCTGCGAACGCCTGCTGCAACTGAGGATTCTGAAACAATTTTGAACAAGCCGAGCTTGCCCGTGTTGCTGACATGAGTGCCTCCGCAAAGCTCGGTTGAAAAATCACCTGCTCTGACAACGCGGACAACATCGCCGTATTTTTCGCCGAAAAGAGCCATTGCTCCGAGCTTTTTCGCCTCGTCAATAGGCATTTCAACGCTCGTTACGGGAAGTGCGGAAAGAATGATTTCATTTACTCTGTTTTCAACCGTTTCAAGCTCCTGAGAGGTCAAAGCCGAGAAATGCGTGAAATCGAAACGCATCTCGCGGGAATTTACAAGCTGACCCGCCTGCTCAACATGAGTGCCGAGAGTTTCTCTGAGAGCCGCTTGAAGCAGATGGGCAGCCGTGTGATTTCTTGCCGCCGCTTCTCTTGTTTTAACGCAGATATCCGCTTTAACGCTGTCGCCCACAGAAATGCTTTCGCCCTCGGTTATTCTGCCGAAATGGAGAATATTTCCGTCAGGTGTTTTGCCTGCCGAGGTTACTTCAAAGCGTGCGCCGCCTGCGCTGATAACGCCGCAGTCGCCTGCCTGACCGCCGCTCTCGCCGTAAAATACCGTTCTGTCAAGCACCAAAGCGGCGTTTAAATCGGCAGAAACAAAATCGGCGCGTTCACCGTCAACAATGATTGCCTTTACGGTTGCCTCGCAGGAATAATCGGTGTAACCCAAAAACTCGGTTGCGGGAATATCTTTAAGCGAAGCTCCGCCGCCCTTCCAAGCCTCTGCGCCCGCATCCTTGCGAGCTGCTCTTGCCGCGGCGCGGCTCTCTGCGTAAAGTCTGTCATATTCGTCAATATCAACCGTCATTCCTCTTTCGGCAAGCAGTTCCTTGGTTAAATCAATCGGGAAGCCGAAGGTATCCTGAAGCTTGAAAGCGTCTGCACCGCTGATAACCTTTGAATCGGCGTTTGCAATAATATTTTCAAGCAGATTAAGACCCGTATCAATCGTTTTGTTAAAGCTCTCCTCCTCCGCTTTGATAACCTTGACGATAAGGTCATGCTTTTCAACGAGATTTGGATAAGCGTCGGCATTTTCTTTTATTACCGTTTCGCAAACCTTATAAAGGAACATTCCGTCAATACCGAGCAATCTGCCGTGGCGCGCGGCTCTTCTGAGCAAACGGCGCAGAACATAGCCCCTGCCCTCGTTTGAGGGCATAACGCCGTCACCTATCATAAAGGTTGTGCTTCTTATATGGTCGGTAATAACTCTGAGCGAAACATCGTCTTTCTCATTCTCATGGTATTTAACGCCCGAAAGCTCGATAACATGCTTCATAATGTTCTGAACGGTGTCAACCTCAAAGAGATTGTCAACGCCCTGCATAATGCAGGCAAGGCGTTCAAGACCCATACCCGTATCAATATTGCAGCTCTTGAGCTTTGAATAATTGCCGTTACCGTCATTATCAAACTGAGTGAAAACAAGATTCCAGAATTCAACAAATCTGTCGCAGTCGCAGCCAACCTTGCAGTCGGGCGAGCCGCAGCCGTATTTTTCGCCTCTGTCAAAATAGATTTCCGAGCAAGGACCGCAGGGACCTGCGCCGTGCTCCCAGAAATTATCCTCTTTGCCGAGCCTTACCATATGGTCGGGCGCAACGCCGATTTCTTTAGTCCAGATATCGTAAGCCTCGTCGTCCTCATAATAAACGCTTACATAGAGCTTATCAACAGGCATTTCCATAACCTGAGTGCAAAATTCCCAAGCCCAGCGGGTTGCATCGTGCTTAAAATAATCACCGAAAGAAAAGTTGCCGAGCATCTCAAAATAAGTTCCGTGGCGTGCGGTTATTCCGACGCGCTCAATATCCGGCGTGCGGATGCATTTCTGGCAGGTTGTTACTCTTTTTCTCGGCGGAGTCAGCTCACCCGTGAAATATTTTTTAAGAGGAGCCATACCCGCATTGATAAGCAAAAGGCTCTTATCGCCCTGCGGAACAAGCGAAAAGCTCGGCATCCTCAAGTGACCCTTGGATTCAAAGAAAGAGAGATATTTTTCTCTGATTTCATTAAGACCCATCCATTGCATAATAATTCCTCCCAAGGGATTAAATCCCGTTTTTTACATATTTTTCAGCGAAAAGCAACATTCTTTTTTGAATTAATTACTTTCCGAAAAGTCAAAAAAGGTGCAGTTAAACAATCGGAAATGGGACGGCAATAAGCCGCGGTACCACCCAAATTGTGCAAACTGCACCTCTCATTCCTTTTAACGCAGGCAATGCGCCGCCGCTCATCGCGGCAGAGCTCAGGGGCGGCCTTTCTCCGTCTTAAATGCCCGACAGCCGTTTCAGCATTTCGGCAGTCTCTCTGTGAGCAAGCGAAAAATTCTTCCCCGTCAACGCTTAATATTAATTTTTAACATTGATATTATATCACCTTTGCGGCGATTGTCAAGCGAAAGACATCAGGCGCCTTCCTTTTCCAGATTGCTCAAAGCAACCCAGCCGTATTCACCGTTATACTTCATGCAAACCCAAGTCTTTCCGTTTTCGGCTTCCTTGGTTGCGTAGGCTTCAAAGGTATCGCCGAAATCAAGCTCGCCGAGCAAATCGTATTCGGCGCCTGCATCGGATCTGACATTTGCGCCGTCATCGGATTTAACCGTATATCTGTCAAGAGTTTCAGAGGGATTTGTTGTTACTCCCGAGGGCAGAGTTTCAACGGTAATGTTTACTCCCGTAAAGGAAGCCACCGCGTCGCCGACAAGGATAACGCCCCAAATGCCGTCTTTGCAGGCAATGAAAACTCCGTTGCTTCCCGGCATAATATTTGAATACTCAAACGGAACGACAACTTCGTTTTCAAGGTCAATAATACCCATCATACCGCCTTTCTTAACGGCGATAAGTCCGCCCGTTACACCGCGGCAATAATCGCAGGCAGCAGCTTCGTAGTTCTGAAGCTCGTTGACCGGCTCATATTCATAAGGAATAACCTTTTTGTCCTTATCCTGGCTGACATATCCCCACTTGCCGTCTTTTCTTGCGGCGGCATAGCCTTCAAAATAACGGTCGCGCTCATCATAGGCGGTATCCGTGAGAGAATCTCCCTCAACGGAATGTGAGGAATGTGGAGTATCGGATATTGTTACCGTGCCGCCGGCAATGGTAAATTCAAAATAATCGTTGCCTATCTGAACAAGGCTGTGATAGCTGCCGCGGCTCGAATAGTCTCTGCCGCTGCCGCATCTTGAAAATCCGTCATAATTCGGTTGAAGAATAACATTACCCTGATAATCGAGTAAGCCGTATTTGCCTGTTGTTGCGGACTTGAAATAGCAACAGTTTTCATCAAGATATATAATATCTCTGCACTCATCAAAGCCGCCCGCCTGCCACTTATAGCCTGCCGCCATTGCGTCAACGCCGGCAGAAACTCCGCCGGATGAATCGGGCGTTTTTGAAGGCTTATCGCCGCCTGCAAGCTTACCGACGGCAAAGCAGATAATTATAAGAACAGCAACCGCGGCACAGATAATGCCGATGGTTTTGGGATTGAGGTTAAGCTTGAATTTCTTCGGTTCTTCTTTAACCTCGGGAGCAGGCTCTTCGTCCTTGATATCATCAATCGAGGATATGCCTCCAAAGCTCTCAAGAGCCGCCTCGCCCGCACTCTCGGTTGAATTGATTTCGGGAATTTCGGGAGATTCCTCCTGCCCGTCATCATCAAAATCGCGGGAAACGGGAGCTTCATTTTCGTTATAGGTTTCCGCATAAGGCGGAATATTCTCGCTGTCAAGAATTTCGTTAATCTTCTGCTTGAAAGAGATTATATTGCTCTGCTCGGGAGCGGGCTCTTCTTCTTTTACTTCGGGGGCGGGTTCCTCAGCGGGAGCTTCTTCAACGCTTTCTTCGGAAACGCTTTTTTCCTCCTCCTGCAAATCAGGCTGAACCTGTGCGGGCTTTGCCGCTTCATAAGCATCCGTTGCATATATAAAAGCGTCTCTGACGACGGAATTCTCAATAGTTGTTTCAACTGCACTGCGCTGGAATATCCGTGTTAAAACAGGCAAAGACTCCGATGCCTCGCCCTCGGGCAACGACACTCCGACTGCGGCAAGAATCTCGGCTCTCGCCTTGCAAAGCAGGGCGTTTGCCGTGCTTTCGGACACGCCGAAGAATTTTGCAAGCACGGAAACGGGCATACCGTTATTATAGTGAAGAACAACGGCGGTTTTAAGCTCTGTTTTAAGTCCGCGAACCGCGTCAATTATATTTGAGCACATCTGCGCGTCATTGAGAACGCTCTCGGGCAGGAATTCCTGTGCATTTTCCTGAGCGCCGGCATCTGCGTCGGTGAAAACAAATTTACGACCCTCTTTATAGACTGCCGCAACATTCTGCTTCATCCATATTTCAAATGCTTCGGGCTTTTTCAGCTTATCAATGGTGCAAAACGCTCTTGCGTAAGCTTTCTTGGTAATATCCACCGCTTCCTGAGCATCGGAACACAGGATTGACGCAAGAAAATATGAAGCCTTTAAAGTTTTTGAATAGAGCTTTGCCATCGCATCCGTGTCACCGTTTCCGGCAGCTGCGACATACTGAATAATATTCTCGCTCACTTTAAATTTCCACTCCAATCAGTTTGTATTAAAAACATAATAACCCATTTTCACAGTTATTATTAATAATATACTGTATTTGGTGATTTGTCAAGAAAAAATAACTTTGCGCGACAATATATTGATAAAACAAGCCGAAAGCAAGATTTTTAAGCTTGGCTTTCGGCTTCTTTTCGGTTTTTAAGTTTCTGCAAACGGAGTGCTGATATGAGTCAGCCTGAAATTGACGGGGTCACGGTTGCAATTAAATCGGTAAACGCTCATAACAATTCCGATTGCGAAATAAATACACAGGTTTGACGAGCCGCCCGCGCTGATAAAAGGAAGCGTAATTCCTATGCTGGGCAAAAGCATAAGGCACATTCCTATGTTAATAATAACCTGCGCGCCTATCATAAACGCCGTGCCGAAGCAGAGCAGACTGCCCGTAAGATTGCGCGACATTTTGCCGACGGAAACGATTTTTATAATTATGAAAGCAAGTACAACCAGCAAAGCAATGCAGCCGACAAATCCGAGCTCTTCGCCGACAACGGTGAAGACCATATCGCTCTCATTTACGGGAACTCCGCGGGGCGACTGCGTGTAAGTGCCGTTAAACAGCCCGTCCCCGAAAAGCTGACCGGAGCCTATGGCGTTAACGCCGCGCTGTTGCTGATAGATAACCGCTTTGTAAACATCCTCGCTCAAAGCCGACGGATAATATATGGCAAGAATTCTGCGCTTATGGAACGGCGCAAGAAACTTGACCCACAACAGCGGAGCAAAAGCAACGCACATACCTATTGCCACCGCAAAATAGCGAAGCTTTACGCCCGCCACAAACATCATTCCGACAAAAATAAAAGCAAAAACGATAGCCGAACCGAGGTCATCGGTTATTATTATTAAACCTATCGGAATTATCGCATGAAGAGTTAAAAGCAGAATGTTTTTGACGCTGTTAAGGTCGTTTTTAACAGCGTTTATATGTGCGGTAAAGGTTATCAAAAAACCTATCTTTGCAAGCTCAGAGGGCTGAAAATTAACCGTAAAGCTGTCTGTCTTTATTATCGGGAGCCAGCAAATCGCATCCTCTCTGTCCGACGGACCGTCGCCCCAAATAAACAGAGAAAAAAGGAGAAGAAGGCATATTCCGCCCGCAAAGGGCCAAAGCCCGACAATGGCGTCGTAATCAAGAAAAGATATAAAGAAACAGGCTAAAATTCCGAGCCCTGCCGCCAAAATCATAATAAGACATTCGCGGCTTATCAGATCGCCCAATTTAAGAGCTTCGTTTCTGGTCGCGCTGTAAACCATCAAAACGCCGAATGCCGAAGTGAGGATACAGGTCAGATAAAGCAGAAAATCCGTTTCTTTCAGCGCATATTTAATTGTGCTTCTTTTTCCCAAGAAATCACCGCCATCAGTCGAACAATATATATGAATAAAAGGTATAAATAGCATTAAGTATAATAATTATAACCTTATTCCCCGTTCAATTCAAGTCCTGTTTGTAAATTATGCACCGCCTATGGAGGATTTCGTGCGTTTTAACATCACAATTCCGATAATCAGGGCAACGGGGAAAGCGATTGCGGCAAGAAATCCCGCCCTCAGGTTATCATTGAAAGCGCTTGAAACAATGCCGACAAGAGTGGGACCCGAGGAGCAGCCGAGGTCACCTGCAAGCGCAAGAAAGGCAAACATAGCCGTTCCGCCCGTCGGCGCTCTTTCGGCGGCAAGGCTGAAAACGCCCGGCCAGAGAATTCCGACCGAAAGTCCGCATATTCCGCAGCCGACAAGCGCGAGCGCAGGAACGGGTGAAAGAGCGGAAACAAGATAGCCTATAACGCAGAAAACACAGCTTACGGATATAAATTTCATCAGCTTGAGCCTTCCGCTGAACGCGGCATAGAAAACTCTTGAAACACCCATCATAACCGCAAACATACAGGGACCGAGAAGGTCGCCGAGCGTTTTGGAAACTTCAAGTCCCGTTTCGGCAAACGCCGATGACCATTGGCTCATCCCCTGCTCGGAAGCTCCTGAGCAAATCATAAGCAAAATCAAAATCCAAAAAAGCTTCGATTTGAAAAGCTCCTTTATCGGCGCGGATTTTTCGCAATCAACAAGAGTATTGATAGGAACAAAGCAGAAATACACCGCATTCGCAAGCGGAATTACAGCCCATAAAGCCGAGAGGATTCTCCAATTCTCTATTCCCGCCGTTACAAAAAACAGCGTTGTGAGCAATATTACCGCTACATGACCCCAGCAATAGAACGAGTGGAGCAGGCTCATTGCGGCAGATTTTTTATCCGTGGGACAAGCTTCTACAATCGGACTTATCAGCACCTCAATCAGCCCTCCGCCGATTGAATAGAAAACAATCGCGCAAATCAGACCCATATACGGGTCGGCAAAAGCAAACGGAAGAACGCCCATTAGGATAAGTCCCGTGCCTGCAAAAAGATGCGCCGCGACAATGCTTATTCTGTATCCGATTTTATCAACAAATTTTGCGGCTATAAAATCGACAAAAAGCTGAATACAGAAATTGACGGTAACGAGATATCCTATTTTTTCAAGCGAGATATCAAACGATTTCTGAAAGGTGACAAAAAGCAAGGGTGCAAAATTATTGACTATCGCCTGAGTTATATATCCCAAATAGCTTGCCGCCATGGTGTGTTTGAAATTATTTCTTATCTTCATAATTCACCCGAAACAGCACGAAGAGGTTCAGACGCCGCAGCGTCCGAATCTCTCCGTAAAAAGCATTTTAAAAGTTTAAGCTTCTGTTATCTTACTTCATCATAAAGAGCAAGCCAAGCTTCGGCTACCGTTGAGCCTGCCTTGGGACCTGTTGAAACAATCTCTTCATTCTCGGTAAGATATGAATGCCAGTTATTATCCGTAAGCATATAACCGACCTGGTCATTTGTTATACCGAAAACAAGCAGCTTTCTGTTACCGACTGCTTCACAGAACGGAGTGTAATCCCATGACTTACCGTCCCATGATTTATCGGCAGTTGTTGCTCCGCCGAAAGCGATTTCGGGAGCAAGCTCACCGGGAATTATCGCAACTGCAAGCTGAGTGCCGAATTCCGCATAACCGACTTCCGTAACAACCTCATATTTTCCGAGACCTGATTTAACTATACGGTTGGTAAGCAGACCGCCCTTTGCGGCAAGCTTGAGAATGCTGTTGTTAACGGGGAAGAACACTTCGTTAAAC
>JAEDGK010000115.1 GCA_016297555.1 Clostridiaceae bacterium | reverse complement strand
GCTCTTCGCATGGACGGAGATCTCTCCCCTTTTTGTTTTGAAAACAAAGCCCTTGACTTCAATAATATCGCCGATGTCCCACTTTTTGAACTCGGCAAATGCTTCTTCGCCAATCTCGTTGACTCTGACATAGGATTGTATATTGCCGCTGCGGTCGGAAAGAACAATGAAGTTTGCCTTACCCATATCGCGCCATGCGATGATACGGCCGCAAACGGAAACATCGGTGTTTTCAAGCTCTTCAAAGCGTTCTTTGATTTCCGCATTGGTGATAGATTGTTCGGCGGTGGTCACCTGAAACGGATCCTTGCCGGCCTGCTGGAGTGCGTTGAGCTTTTCAATCCTTATTTTCTTAAGCTCGCTGATATCTTCGGCAGGCTGCTTTTCAGTCTGCCTGTTCTTATTTTCTTCTGACATTAAAAAACGTCCTTTCAAAAGTAATTACTTTGTGATTTCCATAACCTCGTATTTAATAATTCCGCACGGAGCTTCAACTTCAACAATATCGCCGACCTTGTGGCCGATAAGAGCCTTTGCAACGGGCGACTCGTCGCTGGTGAGACAGTCGTCTCCCTTATCTTTTGAGGTTGAGGTTGAACTGATTATCTGATATTTATAGGTATCGCCGTATTCGACATCCTTGATTGTAACCTTTGAGCCAAGCTGAATTACATCGGTGCTCAGCGCGTCCTCGTCAATAACCTTGGCCATTGAAAGAATGCTTTCAATCTCGCTTATTCTTGCTTCAAGCTTGCCCTGATCGTTACGGGCTTCTTCGTACTCGCTGTTTTCGGACAAGTCGCCGAAGGAAAGGGCAACCTGAATTTTTTCTTTGATTTCCTGGCGGCCGACAACCTTAAGATGTTCAAGTTCCTCTTCAAGTTCTTTAATGCCGGCTGAGGTGAGCAAAATTTCCTGTGCCATTAAAAATCATCCTTTCTTAAATAAAGCGCATTGCGCGCCCTGAGTTTCTGCTGATTAGATATTATATAATAATATGGGGAGAGATGTCAAGGAAAAATGAGGATAATTAGTATCCTAAATGTTTCTAATTGTTTTTCGATTTATAACGGCAAAACTACTCGACTTCTCTCTCGATACATAGCACAATTTCACTGCTTTCTATATGGTTTTTTCAGCAATTAAATTATACTATGAAAGCGGCAACCGGGCAACCTTTTTTTCGGGCTGCCCGGTTGGTTTTTGCTTCTCAGTGGGCCGGCTTAGTTCGACAACCCCTTTGATTATTATTATGTTTTACCAATGAAGCTTTCCGCAAGAGCAATGCTGATTGATCTTGAAAAGCTTGTTAAACAGATTGACGATTTTCCAGATAAAGCCGGCAAAACCGCTCTTATGGCAAAGATGGTCGCAGGAAGTCCCTTCGCTCGGATCCCAGCTGAGATCCTGAGAACAGTTGTCGCAATATCCGTCACTGTCTGCGTCAACATGATTCAGCTTTTCAATGTCGCGTGTTGAAAGAACAGTACCGCAAATGGTACATGCGCACACCTGCTTGCCGTTTTCGGTGCAGGTGGGTTCTTTTGAAGTCTGCCACTCTCCGAAAAAGTGAGAAAGCTTTGAAACGGTTTCCATCTGGCTTTCGCCGCAAACAGAACACTGTCTGTGCCTTGAACCTTCCGAGAAGCAGGTAGCTTCTGTGTCGGTTATCCATTCACACCATGTGTGACCGCCATTGATTATCTGCGTTTCGATTGTCTGCCCGCATACCGTACATTCCGCGTGCCTGGATCCGTCTTCGGTACAGGTGGCTTCTGTGTCAACAATCCATTCGCCCGGTGTGTGTTTGGTTTTCGGATAGGTGACTGTTTTTAAGACTTCACCGCACATTGTGCAGCAGCGATGCTTCTTTCCTTCAGTTGTGCATGTAGCCACGGCATCAATAATCCAGTCACCGAGAGAATGTCCGACTTTTGACGTTGTAACAGTACAGATTGTCATTCCGCATACAGCACAAATCTGATGCTTCTTTCCTTCATTCTGGCAGGAAACCTCTGCGTCAATGATCCATTCGCCCGGTGTGTGCGCGATTGTGGGGATTGCAACCGGTTCAGTGATTTCACCGCACACGGTGCAGATGCTGTGCTTAGAACCTTCGATACTGCAGGTCGGTTCCACATCAATGATCCATTCACCCAGGGTGTGCTCAGTTTTCTGTAGTATTGCAATAATTGCAACATCTCCGCAGACTGTGCAGGTGCGGTGAGCCCTGCCGTGCTCAGTACAAGATGGGTAGGAATCAATTACCCATTCACCCAGGGTGTGTTCGGTCCTTGGTGTTGTCTCCGTTTCGATAATTTTTCCGCAGACTGTGCAGTTGCGGTGCTTCTTTCCGTCAACACTGCAGGAAACCTCAATATCAATGATCCATTCACCCGGCGTGTGCCCGGTTTTCGGTGTTGTCACTGTTTCGACTGTTTCTCCGCAGACTGTGCAGTTGCGGTGCTTCTTTCCGTCAACACTGCAGGAAACCTCAATATCAATGATCCATTCACCCGGCGTGTGCCCGGTCTTCGGTGTTGTCACCGTTTCGACTGTTTCTCCGCAGACGGTGCAGGTGCGGTGCTTTGTTCCGTCAACTGTGCAAGAGCCCTCGCTATCAATGACCCATTCGCCCGGTGTGTGCCCGGTTTTTGAAATTGTGACCGCTTCAAGATTTTTACCGCATTTTGTGCAGTGCTGATGTTTTGTTCCGTCAACAACGCAGGTGGCTTCGGTGTCTGTAATCCAGACATAGCTGTGACCGGTTGCCGCAACGACATCTTTTTGGACGGTGTCGCCGCAAACGGTGCAGGTATAGATTGTGAAGCCGTCGCTTTCGCAGGTAGGTGCAACGATATCTGTCACTTTGTATTTGTGAGAGCCCTGAGCCTGAACTTCTGTTTTTTTGAATCCGCAGTCTTTACATATCAGCTCGTCAAGTCCGCTTTGTCTGCAGGTTGCTTCAATAATTACTGTTTTGCTGAAGTTGTGCTCATGACCGAAAACAATGTTTGCTTTTGACAGGGCACCGTTCCCGCTGTTGATTGTTATGTCGTTCCACTGCTCTTCAGTTCCGGAATAGTAAACCGTTGAAAGAGCGTTACAATAGAAGAATGCATTCCAACCGATTTCTGTGACGGAAGCAGGAATATAAACGGACTTCAGCGAAGTACAGAAGTAGAATGTTCTATCTCCGATTGCTTTTGTGCCGTCTGGAACGGTAATGGTTTCAAGAGCTAAACAATTGTCGAACACTCCTTTTCCGAAATGAGTAATGCTTGCCGGAATATTGATTTTTTTAAGCTTTTGACAGTTACTGAACGAGTAGTCGGGAAGATCCCAGCAATCCTCGGAGATTACAACCTCTTCAAGACTGCTCATATTCGCAAAATTTGAGGGATTATTGACAAAGCGTTTCGGAAGGCGGAACCTCTTAACCATTTTGCAGCCTTGCAATGCATACTCACCCATATAGTTCAGATTCATAAGAAAGTCGTTACCGGTATATTTTTGGCAATATCTGAAACAATACTGTCCGATTTTGACAATGTTCTCACCGCCCGTTATTGTCTCAAGATTAGAACAATTATGGAAGCAATCAGCCGGAAGTTCGGTAATTCCCGTTCCGATGTGAACAGTTTTCAAAGCCGTGCAGTCCTCAAAAACGGTCTGATCAAGTGCTGTCACAGAATCCGGCAGAACAACACTTTCAAGAGAGGTACAACCTTGAAAAGCGCCTGATCCGATGCTCGTTAATCCGTCTGAAAAAGTAACGCTTCTGAGAGATGTGCAGTTCTTGAAAACTGAACTATCAAGTGCTGTCACAGATTCCGGCAGAGCAACACTTTCAAGAGAGGCACAACCTTGAAAAGCACCTGCCCCGATGCTCGTCAAGCCGTCTGAAAATGTAAAGCTTCTGAGAGAGGAACATCCGTTGAATGCTCCCGATTCGATTTTTTTGATCGGAGCGTTTATCTCAACAGTTTCAAGGGCAGTACAATTACTAAATGCTGAATTAGAAAAAGTTTCAAATGTCGACGGGAGCTTTACACTTTTCAGCGCTGTGAAATCTTTAAAAGCGGAGCTGCCCACTGAAGTTATTCCTTCCGGAACAACAAGATTTTCAAGAGCGGATTTATCTCCGCAATAGTCCTTTATTTCTAAATCATCTACGGAGACAGTATAAATAAAGTCGCCGATTTTCAAATCAGAATCATACTTTACTATGAAATGGCTAATTGAAAATTTTCTCTTTTCCATATCAAAGTACTCTTCACGATATACTCCTTTAACTTTCTGACCGTATTCATATCTGTTTGCGGAATCCCATGTGGGATCACACATATTCCATTCCCCGTCAAAATATACTTCTAACCACTCATGATTCGTTGTCCGATTTTCAAAGTCTCCTTCATTCTGATAAGTAGATCCGCATACCAGCCTCGAAGGGATTCCTGCCGCACGAAGCATTGCATCCATCAAGCGCGCATAACCCTCACAGACAGCAATTCCGGTTTCAAAAACAACATGAGGTGCATACGAAGGATAGCCCTTTGTGTGATGGATATAATAATCATAGTCGTAATAGACATTTTCGGCTACCCATCTGTTTATTGCTACGGCTTTTTCCCTGTCCGTTGAAAGTCCGGCAGTCACTTCGACCGCTTTCGCATTCAGAGCGGCAAATGCTTCAATATCTGAAGGCTGTGCGTTATAGGAAACATCCATTTCATCCGCTCCGAAAGTATAGAGCCGCATATTACTTTCATAGACTGCATCCAGCAGTTCTATCCCTTGAAGATACGCCTCGACACCCGTCGACAGCGGCAAAAAGACCATAACCGCAACCAACGCAAAAACCAACAGACTTCTTACTGATTTTTTCATTATTATACTCCTCCTTTACGGTGTTACCGCATATTTTATATAGTTATCTTATCACTGTGGAAAATTTTTGTCAATATACACCAAAAGAGTTTTTTTCTTAATCTGCTGCAATATGCTTCTTGCCGCCAAACTAAAAAAGTCGGAAGCAAGGCTGCGCTTTTTTTGAAAAGGCAGGAAGAAAGCAGTCCGACAAAAGGTGTTTCTGTTATAAATTAAAACATGTTTTATAAACTATAACGTTAATAAAATCAACAATTAATGCTCGTGTCCGCAGCTGTTTTTCTGTGTTTTGAGCTATGCATGTGTAAGTTTATAAAAGGCGGCAAATTAACATTAAATGCCCTTAATTTCTTTTTATATTCAGCATATTCAACAATTTTTCAAATATTTACCAATTTCATTTGACAAATTAACATTACAAGTGTATTATGTTATTATAATTAACATGATATAAGGGTGTGCAAGTCATGATTTATTATAAAGAAACCGAAGTTCTTCATCCGCTCTATCTTGCAAAGCTTGAAAACGGTGTAACTCTTGCAATTTTCGGAGACAGCGCCAAGGGCAGCGACGGAAAAACATATTACCATGTCGGAAAAGAGGATCGGCAGGGAGATATGCATACTGTCGGCTGGACCTGCGACGCCGACAAGGCGACCATCCTTAAATCATAACAGCCGTCTTTTCAAATTAATTTCCGCACGAAGGATTATGGCGTCCTTCGTGCGTTTTTTCGGTGTTTCCGCAACTTTTTGCTCCCGGTTTCACAGCAAATGCTCACGACAGACAACCGGAATACTGATTTCCGTAACAAACTTTTCGGTATCGCTTGTAATGCCGTA
>JAEDGK010000013.1 GCA_016297555.1 Clostridiaceae bacterium | reverse complement strand
TGACCTTGCGGACAAATACAGGATGCCCGCAATGCTTCTTTCTGACGGAACTATGGGTCAGATGATGGAGCCCGTAAGCCTTGATATTGATGAAATCAGGCAATATGACAAGTCCTCATGGGCTTGCACGGGAACAAAATGCGAGCGTGAGCACAATATAATCAATTCCCTCATCATCAATCCCGACGAGCTTGAAAAATATAATTTTGAAAGATATGAAAGATACGCCAAAATAGAAGCCGAAGAGGTTATGTTTGACGAATACCGCATGGACGATGCGGAAATCTGCATAGTTGCCTACGGCGTTGCCGCAAGAGTTTCTCAAAACGCCATCGACAGAGCGCGCGAGCAGGGAATAAAGGTCGGTATGATTCGCCCGATAACACTCTGGCCGTTCCCGAAGGCTGCTCTCAACGCCGCCGCTGACAAAGTTAAAGCTTTCATCAGCGTTGAGCTTTCCATGGGTCAGATGATTGAGGATATCGAGCTTGCAACACGCTGCAAAAAGCCCGTTCTTCTTTGCAACCGCGTCGGCGGTATGATACCGACTACCGAGGATGTTCTTAACTCAATCGGCAAAGCAAATTCCGTCGGAGGTGACAAATAATGACAGTTTTTGAAAAACCAAAAGCATTAACCGACGCACCCCTCCACTACTGCCCCGGCTGCACCCACGGCATTATCCACAGACTTGTTGCCGAGGTTATTGACGAGCTGGGCATTGAAGGCAGAACAATAGGCATTGCACCCGTCGGCTGCTCGGTTTTTGCTTATAATTATTTCACTTGCGATATGATTGAAGCCGCCCACGGCAGAGCGCCCGCCGTTGCAACCGGCGTTAAACGCTCCGACCCGAACAACATAGTTTTCACCTATCAGGGTGACGGCGACCTTGCCGCAATCGGCACGGCTGAAACAGTTCATTCAGCCGCAAGAGGCGAAAACATAACCATTATTTTTGTCAACAATGCAATTTACGGCATGACGGGCGGTCAGATGGCGCCCACCACCCTGCCCGGTCAGGTCACTCAGACCTCTCCCTACGGCAGAGACCCCAAGGCGGTAGGTCTGCCCGTAAAGGTATGCGAGCTGCTTTCAAATGTTGACGGCGCAACATATCTTGAAAGAGTTGCGGTCAACAATGTTAAGAATATCAAAAACGCCAAGAAAGCAATTAAAAAGGCTTTCCAAAATCAGCTTGACGGCAAAGGCTTTTCACTCGTTGAAGTTCTTTCAACCTGCCCCACCAACTGGGGAATGAAGCCCGACAAGGCTCTTGAATGGCTTGAAGAAAATATGATTCCGTATTATCCTCTCGGCGTTTATAAGGACAAAACCGCTGAAAAGGAGGGCGAATGATATGACTAATCAAATTCTGCTTGCAGGCTTCGGCGGTCAGGGAATCCTTTTCTCGGGCAAATTTCTCGCATATGACGGTCTGCTTGAAGAGCGCGAGGTAAGCTGGCTCCCCTCCTACGGCCCCGAAATGAGAGGCGGCACCTGCAACTGCTCCGTAATTCTCAGCGACACAAAAATCGGCTCGCCCATCGTTGCAAACCCCGATATTCTTATCGCAATGAACCTCCCCTCGCTTGACAGATTTGAAAGCGCGGCGGTTCCCGGCGCGAAGATTTTTGTTGACAGCTCTCTTATCGACCGCAAGGTTGCCCGCAGCGATGTTGAAGCCTATTACATACCCGCAACGAGAATTGCCTCCGATGAGGGGCTTTCCGGTCTTGCGAATATGATAATGATAGGTCTTATGATTAAAAAGACAGGCATTATGCCTTATGAGAATGTTGAAAGAGCTATGAAAAAGCTCGTTCCCGCCAAAAAAGCAAACCTGATTGAGCTTAACATTAAAGCAGTTGAGCTTGGATATAATTTTGAATGATCAACCAAAAGTAAAAAACCTCCGAAACCGTTGAAGCGGTTTCGGAGGTTTTTTTATCTTTCGTATTTATGATTCTTTATAACCTGCTTGGCTATATAAATCGGTCTTCCCTTTGTCTGGATATAAGTTCTGGCAATGTATTCGCCGATGATTCCTATGCAGCAGAGCTGAATTCCGCCGAGCAGAAGTATCAGCACTACTATCGTTGCATAGCCCGCAACGGGAATACCGAAAGCAAGCTTCTGAATAACAACAACTATCAGATAAATTATTGACAGGAATGAGGTCAAAAGCCCGATTATCGTTGCAAAGCGAAGCGGAGCTGTGGTAAATGCAAATATACCGTCCAAAGCGTATTTAAAGAGCTTTTTAAACGACCATTTTGAATTGCCAGTGGCTCTTTCTTCAACCTTATAAGGAATGAATTTTGTGTTAAAACCGACCCATGAAAACAGACCCTTTGAAAACCTGAAATATTCGTCCATGGCAAGTATCGCTTCAACCATAGGTCGGCGGAAGGTTCTGAAATCGCTCGCCCCCTGAACAAACTCGGTATCGGAAAACTTGTTTATCAGCTTATAAAAGCTGTTTTTGAAGAACACAAGCAGCTTGCTTTCTCTGCGGCTTTCCTGATAAGCCGCAACGCAGTCATAATCAGGCTCTCCGTCAAGCATACGCACCATATCGAGCGCGATTGACGGACGCTGCTGCAAATCGGCGTCAATTATGGTAACATAATCGCCCTCGGATTCACGAAGCCCCGCATACATTGCGGATTCTTTGCCGAAATTGCGTGAAAAATTGACAATTTTAACGGGCAAATCTCCCTCGCAGAGCTTTTGCAGCTCTTTAAAGGTGCCGTCCTTGCTGCCGTCATTGACGAAAACAAGCTCGTAATCAAAGTCCACGCCGGAAAAATCGTTTTTTACCGCTTCGTAAAACAGCGAAACATTTTTTTCTTCATTATAGCAGGGAACAACAAGCGAAAGCTTCATTAAGCTTCACCCCTCGGTTTCAGATTTTTGCCGCTTTTTTGATATCCTCAACTCTGTCAGTCTTTTCCCACGGAAGCTCAACATCCGTTCTGCCGATGTGTCCGAGAGCCGCAATCTGCCTGTAAATCGGGCGTCTGAGGTCAAGCGACTTGATAATCTCGGCAGGGCGCAAATCGAAAAGTTCATTGATTATTTCCGAAATTCGGCTGTCGTCAACCTTTCCCGTGCCGAAGGTATCAACAAAAACGGAAACGGGCTTCTCAACGCCGATTGCATAAGCAAGCTGAACCTCGCACTTTTTCGCAAGACCCGCCGCAACTATATTTTTTGCCACATAACGCGCCGCATATGCAGCCGAGCGGTCAACCTTTGTGGGATCTTTTCCGCTGAAAGCTCCGCCGCCGTGGCGTGCATAGCCGCCGTAGGTATCAACGATTATTTTTCTGCCTGTTAAGCCGCTGTCGCCCTGCGGACCGCCCGTGACAAATCTGCCGGTGGGATTGATGTGGTAAACCGTGTTTTCATCAAGCATATCGGCAGGAATTGTTGTTTTTATTACCTTTTCAATAATGTCTTTTCTTATCTGCTCAAGCTCAATTTCGGGAGCGTGCTGAGAAGAAATAACAACGGTATCCACTCTGACGGGGCGGTTGTTTTCGTCATACTCAACCGTTACCTGACTCTTGCCGTCGGGTCTGAGATAAGCGAGCTCGCCGCTTTTACGAACCTGAGTAAGCTTTGCACAGAGCTTATGAGCCAGCGAAATGGGCATGGGCATAAGCTCGGGCGTTTCATCGCAGGCAAAGCCGAACATCATTCCCTGATCGCCCGCGCCGAGCCTGTCAACGCCCATGGCAATATCGTCCGACTGCTTGTCGAGAGCGGTGATAACCGCGCAGGTGTTGCCGTCGAAGCCGTATTCAGCATTATTATAGCCGATTTCATTGATAACTCCCCTTGCGATTTTGGGAATATCAATCTCCGCGCTTGTTGTGATTTCGCCCATAACCATAACCATGCCCGTTGTGCAGCAGCACTCGCAGGCAACTCTGCCGTTAGGGTCTTTTGCAAGAATTGCGTCAAGCACGGCGTCGGAAATCTGGTCACAGATTTTGTCGGGATGACCTCCCGTTACCGACTCGGAAGTAAAAAAGTAATGCGCCATTTTGTGTAACCTCTTTTTCAAAAACTATCAACGGATTCAGTCCTCGGATTAATATCCGCATCGGAGTTACAAAAAACCCGCCTGAAAAGTCTAAGGCGGGTCGGAACACCTTATCTTTCGGCTAAACGCCGCAGGATTTAGCACCTTGCATAACACAGGTTGCCGGGCTTCACAGGGCCTGTCCCTCAGCCGCTCTTAATAAGGACATATTCTATTGACAGCTTATTATATAATAAAGCAAGAAATTTGTCAACAAATATTTCTTTCAAATCAGTTCTTTTCCTGAAAACCACTGATTAACGACAACATCTTTTTAAGCCATTTTTATTGCAATTATATCAAATCAAGTATCTCCGACGGGCGGTCGATAATAAAATCCGCTCCGTTTTCCGCAAGAACCTTTCTGCCGCGAAAACCCCACGCCGCGCCAATGCACGGCAAACCTGCGTTGCGTGCAGTCACACAGTCCACATCGGAATCGCCGACATATACGGATTTTTCCGTTGATACTCCGAGCTTTTTGAGCGCAAGAAAAACGCCGTCGGGCTGCGGCTTCTGCGCCGCGCCGTCGGTTTGACCGATTGTTTCATCAATCAGCCCGTCAAAGAAAAATCGGACTATATCCGCCGCCGCTTCCTGCATCTTATTGGTAACAACGGCGGTTTTAATTCCGCGCCGCTTCAGCTCATTCAGCATCGGCATTATCCCGTCATATGGCTTTGTTTCAACAAGCGAGTTTTCTTTATAATGCTTTTTAAAAACGGCAAGGCAGTCTTCCGCCGTGGTCTGCGGCGTTCCGTCGGGAACGCTCAGATACATAAGCCGCCTTACTCCGTTGCCGACAAAGCGCCTGACTTCATCAAGGCTTCTTTCGGGAAATCCGAACTCCGAAAGCGCATAATTGACGCTGTTCTTTAAATCGGAAAGCGTATCGGTCAAAGTTCCGTCAAGGTCAAAAACAACAGCTTCATATTTCATAGCTACCATTCTCCGCAAAAAGCGCCGTGCCAAACGCCCGTTATCGGGAATGCACAGCGCTTTAATATCGCTTTAATTCTTGAATTTATCAAAAAAACCGCTTTTTTTGCTGTCAACCGGAGCGCCGCGCTTAACGCCGAGCTCCTTTTCAAGCTCAACAAGCAGTTCTTTCTGCCTGTGTGTAAGATTTTTGGGAACATCAACAATTATTCTGACAAGCTGATCTCCCCTGCCTCTGCCGTTAAGGATTTGAATACCCTTGCCTTTGAGGCTGAAAACCGTGCCCGACTGAGTGCCCGCAGGCAAATCAAATTTAACATCGCCGTCAAGCGTGGGAATTCTCAGGTTATCGCCGAGAGCCGCCTGAGTAAAGCTGACCCTCTGTTCAAGCCAAACATTATAACCGTCGCGCTCGAAATACGGATGAGGTCTTACAAAAACAGCAACCTTCAAATCGCCCTTGGGACCGCCGTTAACTCCGGCATTGCCCGCTCCGCTGACATTGAAAACCTGCCTGTCATCAATACCCGCAGGTATGTTTATATCAACGGATGCACGGTTTGAAACTCTGCCCGTGCCGCGGCATTTCTGGCACGGATCGTCAACAACTCTGCCCTTGCCCTGACATTTCTGACAGGATTTTTGGGTTGAAATAACGCCGAAAGCCGTTCTTTGCTGAACATTGACATAGCCTCTTCCGCCGCATTCGGGGCAGGTTTTGGGAGATGTGCCCGCCTTTGCGCCCGAGCCGTGGCAATCGGGGCAGGTATCCACTCTGTTGATGTCAACGGTTCTCTTGCAGCCCTTTGCGGCATCCTCAAACGAAATTGTAACTCTCGCCTGAATATCCTCGCCTCTGCGCGGACCGTTGGGATTGCTCTGCCTGCCGCCGAAGCCGCCGCCGAAAAATGAACCGAACAAATCGCCGAGGTCAAAATCCATTCCGCCGCCGAAGCCGCCCGCTCCGCCGCCTGCGCCGTAATTCGGGTCAACACCCGCATGACCGAATTGGTCATAACGCGCTTTTTTCTGGCTGTCGGACAGCACTTCGTAAGCCTCGTTTGCCTCTTTGAACTTAGCTTCAGCCTCAGCGTCACCCGGGTTTAAATCCGGGTGATACTGTTTAGCCTTTTTTCTGTATGCTTTTTTTATTTCATCCTCTGAAGCGTCTCTTGAAACGCCGAGAACCTCGTAATAATCTCTTTTATCAGCCAAGAGAATTTACTCCTTCCGGAACGGAGATTTACTGATTATTGTCGTCAGCGTCCGTATAGTTTGCCTCGGTGTAGCCCTCGCCGCCGGGAGCTGCGCCGCCCTGCTGAGCCTGAGCAGCTTCCTGAGCAGCCTTATAAATCTTTTCGGAAACCTCGTAGAACTTTGCGGTCAGCTCTTCCTGACGGGACTTGATGAGGTTGATATCTTCACCTTTGAGAGCTTCTTTGAGAGCGTCAATCTTTGTGTTAAGCTCGCTCTTTTCTTCCTCGGAGAACTTGTCGCCCTCTTCGCTGACGAGCTTTTCGCACTGATATACCATCTGATCCGCGGCGTTGCGTGTGTCAACATCCTCACGGCGCTGTTTATCCTCCTGAGCGTAACGCTCTGCGTCGGCAACCGCCTTCTCGATATCCTCCTTGGACATATTGGTGGAGGAGGTTATTGAAATCGACTGCTCTTTCTGAGTGCCGAGATCCTTTGCGGAAACATGCACGATGCCGTTGGCGTCGATATCGAAGGTAACCTCGATCTGAGGAACGCCTCTGCGGGCGGGCATAATGCCGTCAAGATGGAATACTCCGAGAGTTTTGTTATCCTTTGCAAACTCTCTTTCGCCCTGAAGAACATGAACCTCAACAGAGGGCTGATTATCAACAGCCGTTGAGAAAATCTGGCTCTTCTTAACGGGGATGGTTGTGTTTCTGTCAATAATCTTTGTGTTAATTCCGCCCATTGTTTCAATGCCGAGTGAAAGCGGAGTAACATCAAGCAGCAGCAGACCCGTTACCTCGCCGCCGAGAACGCCTGCCTGAAGAGCGGCGCCGATGGCAACACATTCATCGGGATTGATGCCCTTGAAAGGCTCTGCGCCCATAAATCTCTTGATAGCTTCCTGAACGGCGGGAATTCTTGAAGAACCGCCGACCATAAGAACCTTATTGATATCTGATGTTTTAAGACCCGAATCGCTCATTGCCTGACGGACGGGACCCATTGTGGCTTCAACAAGGTCTGCGGTAAGCTCGTTGAACTTTGCTCTTGTGAGAGTTGTTTCAAGATGCTTGGGACCTGTTGCGTCCGCAGTGATGAAGGGCAGGCTGATGTTGGAGGTGGTAACGCCCGAAAGCTCAATCTTTGCTTTTTCGGCAGCCTCCTTCAAGCGCTGCATAGCCATCTTGTCGCCGCGAAGGTCTATACCCTGCTCTGCTTTGAAGCCGTCTGCAAGCCAATTAATAATTCTCTGGTCAAAGTCATCGCCGCCCAAACGGTTGTTACCTGCGGTTGCAAGAACCTCCTGAACGCCGTCACCCATCTCGATGATGGAGACATCGAATGTGCCGCCGCCGAGGTCATAAACCATGATCTTCTGGTCGGTTTCCTTATCAATACCGTATGCAAGAGCCGCCGCTGTGGGCTCGTTTATAATTCTCTTGACTTCAAGACCTGCAATCTTTCCTGCATCCTTGGTTGCCTGACGCTGAGAGTCTGTGAAATAAGCGGGAACCGTGATAACAGCCTCGGATACTTTTTCACCGAGATATGCCTCCGCGTCGGCTTTAAGCTTCTGAAGAATCATTGCGGAAATTTCCTGCGGAGTGTACTTCTTATCATCAATAGCTACCTTATAATCGGAGCCCATCTGCCTCTTGATTGAAGCAACCGTTCTGTCGGGATTGGTGATAGCCTGTCTCTTAGCTACCTGACCTACCATTCTTTCGCCTGTTTTGCCGAATGCAACAACCGACGGAGTGGTTCTTGCGCCCTCCGCATTTGCGATAACTACGGGCTCGCCGCCCTCGATAACAGCTACGCATGAATTTGTTGTGCCCAAGTCAATACCTATAACCTTTGACATTGTTTTTTCCTCCTATAATATAAAAGAATTTATTTATGAATTTGCAACCTTGACAACAGCTTCTCTGATTATTCTGTCGCCAAGCTTATAGCCTTTTGTGAAGACCTCGGCAACCGTGTTTTCGCCGAGCTCGTCATCCTCAACGGTCATAACCGCGTTGTGAATATTGGGGTCAAACACATCGCCGCGCTCGCCGTAGCTTTCAACCCCTGCCTTTTTGAGGATTTCTGCAAACTGATTAAAAATAAGCTCAATTCCCTTTCTGTAATCCTCGGGGCTGCCGTCCTTATTGCTTGCAGCTCTGTCAAAATTATCATAAACGGGAAGCAGGTCTTTAAATATATCCGCCTTTGCGGCAGCATAAGTATCCTGCTTTTCTTTTTGAGAGCGTTTTCTGAAATTATCGTATTCGGCGCAAAGCCTTAAAAACTGCTCGTTTTTTTCATCAAGAGCCTTTTGAAGCTGCTCTTCCTTGCTTTCCGCCTTTTCTTCGGGTTTCGCCTGCTTTGTTTCCTCTGCGGGCTCGGTTTCGGGAGTATTCTTTTCCTTTTTCATCTTTGCTTCCTTTCTTATTCCTCAATGGCCTGCGTTATCAGCCTGCCCACGAGGTCAGTCAAATATTTGACGCTTGGTATTATCTTTTCATAATCCATTCTTGTCGGTCCGACTATGCCGAGAGTTCCCGATTCATCTCCGCCGACGGTGTATTTTGCAATTATTACGCTCGAATTTTCAAGCTGACGGTAAAGGTTTTCACGCCCGATTTTTATATCAAGCGAATCCCGCGCCCCGTCAAAGAGGGCTGAAAGAGGCTCGCTCTTGCTCAGAAATTCAAGCAGCTCAACGGCACTGCTGCCGTAATCCTTGTATGAAAAAAGATTGGAGCCTCCGCCGAGCATTATTCTTGAGCTTGCCGTGCTCCTTGCCAGCTCGCAAACCGCCGCCATTAGCGGAAGCATTGTGAACGCGTCGCCGTCAACCGAAGCGGCAACCGTCTGCATGGAAGCAACGCTGATATCCGCCGCAGGCTTGCCGATAATGCAGGACTGAACGATGTTGTAAAATTCCTCGCATATTTTGGCAGTCAGCTCGCAGTCAAGCCTGCAAAGCCTGCTTTTGAGAATACCGTTTGATGTAAGCAAAACAAGCATTGCCGAGTGTGTGCCGACAGGCACAAGCTCAATTCTGCGAATTATCATTGCATCTCCGCCCGGAGCGGTTGAAACGCTCGCGCACTTTGTTAAATCCGCAAGCACCTCGCCGGCTCTCGTAACAAGCCTTTCGGGGTCGCCCGCCGCAGAGGAAATGCCCGCGTCTATAATTCTGCGGTTAAGCTCATCAATTTCTCTGGGCTTCATAAGATGGTCAACATAATATCTGTAACCCTTCTGGGAGGGAATCCTGCCCGCCGAGGTATGCGGCTGCTCAAGATAGCCCATTGCGGCAAGCTCGCTCATCTCGTTACGGACGGTTGCGGAGGAAACCGCCATACCCGTTGATGAAAGAAGTCCCTTTGAGCCGACCGGCTCGCCCGTTTTTATATACTGCTCAACAACGGCGGCTAAAATTTGCTTTTTTCTTTCGCTGAGTTCCGACACTTACCACACCTGCCTTTCGGGCACAGAGAACTGCACCGATTTTTCACTTTTTGTCGGAGTGCCAATTTTAGCACTCGTTAGCCCTGAGTGCTAACTACGGTTATAACTATACTCCGCTTAAACGCATTTGTCAATATTTCAAATGTAAACACTTTGTTAAAACTTGCCTGAAAATCAAATAATTGCACAGCATGGATAAAAACTCTTTGATTTTAAATCATTTTATGTTATAATTAATAAAAAACACATTATATCGAAGAAGTTTGATAACTTTTATTTCAAAAGGAGAATAAAAATGTACGATAAAATAATTACAATCAGCCGTGAATTCGGCAGCGCAGGCCACACAATCGGAAAAAAGGTTGCCGAAAAGCTCGGAATTCCCTGCTATGACAGTGAAATAGTTGATAAGGTTGCTCTTGAAAGCGGTCTTTTAAAAGAGCTTGTGGAGGAAAAGGGCGAATATTTATCAGCCGCGGGAAGAATTTCAACCTCTTTTACGCTTTACAATCTTTACAGCAATATGAGCAAGGAGGATATTATCTGGGCGGCTCAGGTTAAGGTTATCAAAGAGCTTGCGGAAAAAGGTCCCTGCGTTATTATCGGTCGCTGTGCGGAATACATACTCCGCGAGCGCACGGATTTGCTGCGCGTTTTTATCTGCGCCGATATGGAGAGCAGAGCCGAGCACATTGTCAGCGTTTACGGTGAAAAAGACGAATCGCCCGAAAAGAGATTAAAGGATAAGGATAAAAAGCGCGCCGCATATTATAAATACTACACCGAAACCGAGTGGGGCGACCCTCTCTGCCACGATATCTGCCTCAACAGCGGCACTCTCGGCATTGACAAATGCGTTGAAATTATTGCCGGTATGTAAGCCCAAAGCCTTGACCTTACATTAATAATTTGTTATTATTAATTATTATATTTTGAAGGGGGCTTACCCTTGGGTCTCGGAAACAAAATCAAATACCTCGTCGGCATTGAGGGCAACACCCGAGAATATTTGCGCCCGATGGTCGGCTACGACTGCGCCAATGTAACTCTCGGCGGCGCAGGCTATCCGATAAGCCTTTACCATCAGCAGTTTTTGAATTTCGTTGAGGGCATCAGACCGAGCATTACGGGAACCATCAGCATGATTTCGGGCTTGATTGACGCCGTAACCGATGTTGCCATGGGAGTTATAACTGACAGAACAAAGTCCCGCTACGGCAAGCACCGCCGTTATCTGATTTGGGGACTTTTGCCTTTTGTTATATCATATGTAATGAAATGGTGTTCTTTCGGACTTTCTGCAACGGGAAACACGGGCGCACTGTTTGCCTATTATCTTTTCGCTTCGCTGCTTTACAGCACGGGCTACACAATGATGAGCATTCCGCACCAGGCTATGCTGCCGACGGTTGCCCCGAGATACTTTGAGCGAACACAGTTTAAAATAATCGAATATGCGTTTAATTCGCTCGGTCAGTTCCCGTCCTTTGTATTTATGAGCCTCATTCTCGGCGGAACAAATATGAATGACCCCTCGCCTGCTGACAGAAATAAATATATGCTCTGCGGCATCGTGCTTGCGGTATGGTTCCTTTGGTCGCCAATCGTGTGCTTCTTCTCCACAAAGGAAAAAAGTTCTCTCGACCTTGAAAATCCGCCGATGGACTATAAATATCTGTTCAGCGAATATGCTCAGGTATTCAGAAGCCGCGCTTTCAGGCAGTATTTCCTGATTAATCTTCTGAATTACACCGCAAGAAGCTGTTACAGCTATTCTGACCAGTATTTTCTTCTCAGCATTGCGGACAGATACAGAATTTTCAACATTCTGAATGTTGTTTCGGGAGCGGCGGAATTCAGCGGCTCGCCGATAAACTATTTCCTTATTCGCTTTAAGGACAAGCGCATATGCGGCCTTGCTCTCGGCCCGATGATGGTTGCGGGATTGCTGATAAACGGATTTGTTACAACCAAAACGCCTACCTTCATTCTTTATGCTGCCGCAATTCTTTATAACCTTGGTTTTTCGGGTCCCGGCTTTTCAATAACTAACTTCCAGCCCGATGTTACCGATGTTGACGAGCTGATAACGGGCAGACGCCGCGAGGGCGTTATAACCACCTTCACTTCCTTTGTTAAAAAAACCGTGCAGAGCTTTATGACGGGTCTGCTCAGCTATGCGCTTGAGCTTTTCGGCTACAACACAAACGCCGTAAAAAAGACCGATCAGACAGCGCGGGCAATACTCGGTCTGAGATTTATCAGCAGTTGGCTGCCCGCCGCCCTTGCGGCTATATCGGTTGTTCTTATTTTCCTTTATAAAATGGACAAGCACGACCACGAAACCATTCAGCGTGTTATCAAGGAAAAGCACGAAACCGGCTCCTGCACAATAACCGAGCATGACAAAAAGCGGCTTGAAAGAATCGCGGGTCACGCCTGGGAAGATATGTGGATAGGCAGAGGCACGGTTAACAGAAAGCTCGAAGAACTCTCGGGCATTTGACTTTATTCAAGGAGAATTTAAATTGGCTGTTTCAAAAGATAAAATCAGAAATTTCTGCATTATTGCACACATTGACCACGGAAAATCAACGCTTGCAGACAGGCTGCTTGAAAAAACAAAATCCGTTGCCCTGCGCGATATGACCGCTCAGCTTCTCGATAAAATGGATTTGGAGCGTGAGAGAGGCATCACAATCAAGGCTCACGCCGTTAAGCTCAATTATACGGCGCAGGACGGCGAAGAATATGTGCTTAACCTCATTGACACTCCGGGTCATGTTGACTTCAACTATGAGGTTTCCCGCTCACTTGCCGCCTGCGAGGGCGCAGTTCTGATTGTTGACGCTTCACAGGGAGTTGAAGCTCAGACGCTTGCCAACACCTATCTTGCGCTCGACCATGACCTTGAAATCGTGCCCGTAATCAACAAAATCGACCTGCCGTCGGCAGACCCCGACAGAGTTGCCGCAGAGGTTGAGGATGTAATCGGGCTTGACTGCTCGCAGGCTCCGCGCGTTTCAGCCAAAACGGGCGAAAACATTGAGCAGGTGCTTGAACACATTGTTAAAGATATCCCCGCCCCCGCAGCCGACGATTCCCTTCCCCTCAGGGCGCTGATATTCGACTCGGTTTATGACAGCTACAAGGGCGTTATCGTTTATGTCAGAGTAAAAGAGGGCAGAATAAAGCCCGGCGACACTATGAGAATGATGGCAACGGGCGCGGAATTCACGGTTGTTGAAACGGGATATATGAGAGCTACCGAGCCTGAACCCTGCGCCGAATTGACCGCGGGCGAGGTCGGTTATATAACCGCTTCAATAAAGACCGTAGGCGACGCCAGAGTCGGCGACACCGTAACAACGGCTGAAAATCCCGCCGCAGAGCCTCTGCCCGGCTACCGCAAGGTAAACCCCATGGTTTTCTGCGGAGTTTATCCCGCTGACGGAGCGGACTATGAAAATCTGCGTGATGCTCTCGAAAAGCTCCAGCTTAACGACGCCGCTCTGACCTTTGAGCCCGAAACCTCGGGCGCACTCGGCTTCGGCTTCCGCTGCGGCTTCCTCGGCTTGCTTCACCTTGAAATCATTCAGGAACGGCTCGAGAGAGAATATGACCTTGACCTTGTTACCACCGTTCCGAGCGTTGTTTATAAAATCAATATGACCGACGGTTCAACGGTTGAGATTGACAACCCGACACATTATCCCGATCCCGCTTCAATCGCTTCGTGCGAGGAGCCATTTACCGACGCTCACATTTATTCGCCCGCCGAATATGTGGGAGCAATAATGGATTTGTGCCAGGACAGGCGCGGAGTATTCAAAAATATGGATTACATCACGCCCGACCGTGTTGACATTCACTATGAACTGCCGCTCAACGAGATAATCTATGACTTTTTCGATTCTCTGAAATCACGCACACGCGGATACGCTTCGTTTGACTATGAAATTTCGGATTACAGAAAATCAAATCTTGTTAAGCTCGATGTTTTGCTCAACGGAGATATTGTTGACGCGCTTTCATTTATAATTCACTCCGACAAGGCTTATCCCAAGGCAAGAAAAATTGCCGAGAGATTAAAGGATAATATTCCCCGCCAGATGTTTGAAATACCCATTCAGATAGGCATCGGCGGCAAGATTATAGCAAGAGAAACCGTTAAGGCAATGCGTAAGGATGTTCTTGCAAAATGCTACGGCGGCGACATTACGCGAAAGAAAAAGCTGCTTGAAAAGCAGAAGGAGGGCAAAAAGAGAATGCGCCGCTTCGGCACGGTTGAAGTTCCGCAGGAGGCATTTATGGCGGTTCTCAAGCTTGATGACAATGACTGACAAGGCAATCGGTCTTTATCTGCACATTCCTTTCTGTAAAGGTAAATGCCCTTACTGCGATTTTTACTCCGTAATTCCTCACGGAGATTTGCTCGATGATTACACTGCCGCTCTTTGCGGCAGGCTTGACGAATACGGCGGAATATATAATTCCGTCTATTTCGGCGGCGGCACTCCGTCTCTGCTCGGCTCCGCAAGAATCTCGGAAATTATGTTCCATATAACCCGAACACCCGACTGCGAGGTTACGCTTGAATGTAACCCGTCGGACACGGGAGCGGAAAACTCCGATTTTGACTTTGGGGCTGTTGCCGAGTGTGGGGTTAACCGCATTTCCATGGGTCTGCAAAGTGCCGACAACGGCGAGAGAAAGTCTCTCGGCAGGCGCGCAGGCTGTGCGGAAGCCGAAAGAGCAATAAGCAGAGCAAAGAAAGCGGGAATTGAAAATATTTCGCTTGACCTTATGCTCGGCATACCGGGTCAGACGGCTGAAAGCCTTAAAAGCTCCGTTGATTTCTGCCGCCGCTCGGGAGCAAAGCACATCAGCGCATATATTTTGAAAATCGAGGAGGGCACGCCGTTTTTCAGGCGCAGAAATTCGCTTTTATTGCCCGATGAGGACGAAACCTGCGAGCTTTATCTGAACGCTGTCAGCGAGCTTGAAAAGGCAGGCTTTAAGCAATATGAAATCTCAAACTTTTCTCAGCCCGGCTTTGAAAGCCGCCACAATCTGAAATATTGGCACTGCGAGGAATATCTCGGCATAGGCGCGGCGGCTCATTCGTTTGCGGGCGGAAAACGATTCTTTTTTGAGCGGAGCATTGACGGCTTTATTGCAGGCAATCCCCCCGTCGGTGACGGCGCGGGAGGCGACCCCGACGAATATGTTATGCTTGCTCTGCGGCTGACCGAGGGACTGATTTTTGAAAATTATCAAAATCGTTTCGGCTCTTCCGTTCCCGAAAAATTGGTTTTACGCGCTAAGGAGCTTGAAAAACACGGGCTGACAAAATGCGCCGATAAATCAATCTCTCTGACTGTTCAAGGCTTCCTTGTTTCAAATTCCGTTATATCCTATTTGCTTGAATAAAGCATAAAAATAAAAAGGAGGAAACACAATATGAAAAAAATCTTCAGCGCGGCTGTTGCCGCAATCATTCTCATTGTTTCTGTTTTTTCTCTTAACGCCTTTGCGGCAGACACCACTAAAACCGAAGCCCTGCTTGCAAAGCTCAATTCGGCAAAAGAGGTTTCCGTAACTCTTACCGCAGGAGATGTTAACCTTTTAGGCGCAATACCGACAAAAGCAACCGACACGCTTTATATCAAAGACAACAAGGCGGCTTATGAATACAAAGCGGGATTCATAAACGCCAGAGCCGTTATCAAAGACGGCGCCGCCTACGGTTTCTTCCCCTCGCTCCCGTTTTTCTATGTTAAAATTGAAAACTCCGCCATTGCTTCAATGGATATTTGGGGGCTTATCGAGGAAACAACAAACATAACTCTCGGCGTTTTGCAGTTTGTCAAGAGCTACGATGAAGCCATCGACGGAAAAACCTATTTTGTTGAGGAATTCAACGACAGAGCACAGGTAACAAGTAAATTCTATTATGAAGGCGACAATCTTAAAATTCTCAAGGTTGAGGATGCTCAGAGCAAATCCGTTCAGTACACCTATTTTGAGAATATTTCGTTCACGGTTGACGACAGCGTTTTTGAAATCCCTGCCGCCGCATTTGACCTGACGCCCGTTCTTAAAGGACTGTTTCTTGCATTGATAGCCGCATAAAAATCAGGTGTTGTCGCACTAAGTAAAGAACAAAAGAAACAAATAAAAATATAATGGCTTGTATCGGAGTTCCAACCGATACAAGCCATTTTTTGTTTGGAATTAAGATTGAATTATTTTTAGCCGTTTTTGCTGTTTAGGGCTGGTGAGGAACGGGGTGACTTTCGTTTGAACATTCAACGGTGATGAAATTGTTTCTCGCCGCATAAGCCCATTTCATACCGAACACCTTGCAAGAGCCGTCAACGGGCATATAAAGCTGACCCGCGTTGCCTCTGAACACCTTTGCGCCGAGGTCAACCTCGCCCTTATCCGTCTGCACAAGGCTGCTGCCCTCCGTGAACACGCCTTTTTTGCCGTAAACATCAAGTGTGACTTTGCCCGGCTCTCTTGAAACCTCGCCGCCGATAAATCTAATAAGCGTTGCAAACGGCAAATACCAAACGCCGTCAATACATACGGGCGGTGTTTCCGAAGCGCAGAGTCCAAGGTCAACTCCCTTATACATAATCCTTGTTCTGTTGAAAATCGGAGCGGTTCTGTAAGGTCTTATTTCGTCCTTTTCTTTATCAATCAGACATTCGTCAACCGTTCTGCCGTCATTAAGCCTTGAAATAAGCGTCATTTTGTCGCCGTCAACCTCAATGAGCGCATACATACAGTTAAGCTCCTCCTGAGGATAAAACGAGCAATGCCAGACCTTATCAAGAGTTTTTGTGCCGGGAGGATTCATATGACCGTTGCCCAGCTCATAATGAACCGTTCCCTGCGACGGTCTGTCAAAAATCTCCTCATTTCTGATAGGATAGCTTCTTGAAAAATTATGCTCGTGACCCGAAAACAAAACATCAAGCTTTTCCATGCACTCGCGCATCATCGGATAAGCGTCGTCATTGGAAAGGTTGGGACCGCTGTAATAAATCGGAAAATGGTATGCGCCGAGCTTCCACTCCTTGCCGCATTCATCGATATCCTTAATTGCCCATTCGTTGACAAGCTCCGGCTCGTTAACGCCGAAAACGACAAAATGGGCGTTGCCGTAATTGAAGGAATAGTTCTCCGTCTGCCAGCCCTCGGGTCCGTTTTTCGGATAGGAATATTCAAGCTGCGCGTTAAAAAATTCCGCAGGCTCGGCGTAATAGCGGTCAACCTCTGTGGGGAAATACTGCTTAAAGCCCCTGTTATCGTGGTTGCCGCAGCACATCATATAGGGGATATGCTCCATGATGCCCTTCATACCCTCAAACATTGCGTTCCATTGAATTTCGTGCTGACCGCAGTTGGTGTTATCGCCCGCCGTGAGAATAAATTTAACATCGGGATGCTCTGCAAGAACATCCTTGAGAAATTTATTAAGCTCGGAATAATCGGGGTTATAGTGGTCGTTATCCTTCTGATGGTCGGAAATCGCGATAAATTTAAACTTTGTCAGGTTTTCTTCCTCGGTGTCAAACCAAAACTCATCGCTTCTGTTATCGCTGCTGCCGCAGGTATAATAGTATCTTGTGCCGGGCTTTAAGTTTTCTGCCTTTGCCCAGAAAATGTTGCTTGTGTTGACATCGCTTTTAAAGGGCTTTACAACTGCGTCAGCCCTTTTCTTTTCTCCGCCCTTTTCATAATATTCAATATAGCCCGACTTAACATCAAGGCATGAGCGCCAGGTAACGGTCATCGAGGTTTTTGCATCGCCCGAAATCGACACCATAATATGGTCGGGCTTTTCGCAGGCAAATCTGTAATTCGGCTGTCTTTCCATATATATAATCCTTTCTCTTTGGAATTAATCCCTTGTTATTCTAAAAAGCCTTGCTCCGTGCGGAGCGGTTTCGGCTGTAAATTCCCCATCGGTTACGGCAAATTCCTTATGCGCCCACATATCCCAAACCTTGTATTTACCGCCTCCGAGCGCAACATCGGTTATATCAAACGAGATTTCTCTTGTTTTATCGTCGGTATTGAAAAGCGCCGCAAATTTGCAATCCTTGCCCTTTGATATCCAAACGATTTCTCCCTTGCCGTCGGCTTCGTTTCTGCGAAGCTGCCTTGCCCCGTGCGAGTTTTTAAGCATATCGATTAGCTCTCTGTTTGTCAGCAGGGAGAGCGTAAATTCATCATTATCTCTCATTTCGGCGCCTATCATCAGCGGCGAGCGGAATATTGACCAGAGCGTGAGCATGGTTATCTGCTCGTCGTGAGTAAAGTTTGTGTAACGCGCTTTGTTCCAAGAGGTTTTGCCGCACACGGCAAGCCTGCCTATCGGCAGCATATCGCAGTCGGGCCATGCGCCGGGCTGAACATATTCCTGCCACGCAAAGCAGCGCGAAAACATATCGTGAAGCTTATCCCAGCTATCCCAGAAATCGCCTGTCATACGCCATAATTCGGCATTGGCGGCAAGATGCTCATGCTCTTCAACGGGAGCGGGTCCGGGCGAAAGGCTGAGCACCATCGGTCTGCCGCAGCGCTCAAGCGCGCCGCGAAGCAGCTCTATTTCTTCTTTTGCCGAATAGGGCTTATCGGGGCGAAACTCGGTGTTAGCAATATCGTCGCATTTTATGTAATCAACGCCCCATGAAGCATAAAGCTCAAAAATAGATTCGTAATATTCCTTTGCGCCGTGCGCTCTCGGGTCAACGCCGTACATATCCGTGTTCCACGAGCAAACCGAAAAGGTTTGAGCTATATCCCGCGCACTGACTCCGTCGCATTTGATTTTTGCACCGGAATGAACCGCCTGCCTCGGAATCCCTCTCATAATATGAATTCCGAATTTAAGACCGAGAGAATGAATGTAATCGGCAATCGGCTTAAAGCCCTTTCCGCCTGCCGATGAGGGAAATCTTTCGGGAGCGGGAATGAGACGGGAATATTCGTCCATACAGAGCGGAGCAAATTTATGATAATCAAAGCTGTCCGCCGCAGGCTCTGACCATTGGATATCGCAAACAATGTATTCCCAGCCGTATTCTTTAAGATATTTTGCCATATA
Source organism: Clostridiaceae bacterium (assembly GCA_016297555.1). Classification (GTDB taxonomy): domain Bacteria; phylum Bacillota; class Clostridia; order Oscillospirales; family Acutalibacteraceae; genus CAG-177. Next base: position 8,948 of record JAEDGK010000013.1, on the reverse strand, counting down.
GTCGGCATTTGCAAGAAGCTGTTCTTCATTGACTGACGCTCCGTAGCAATCCCAACTGTTCCAACCCATCGGCGGAGTCGGCGCAAGCAGCCTATTCATTTCCGTCGTCCTCTCTCACGCTTATTTTTTGGCAGCATAAACCCGTATTTCAAATTCAACCTGCGTTTTAAGGCTGCAAAGAGAAGCAATTTTCTGCTGGTCTTCTTTGCCGGTTTTATAATAATACGGAGTCATTTTGAAAAGATTTAATATGTCCTCATTTGATTGAAGCTCCGTTTCGCGGCGGAGAGCGCGGCTTTCGAGCAGCTCAAATCCCGCGCACTCGGCGGGCGGAACATCGTTTTCATAGGGCTTTTCGTAAATCTCGGCCTTCAAGCCGAAAAGATGCTTTTCAAGCGGAATAACCCTGATTAATATTCCTCCGTTTTTTAGAATACGGAGGAACTCTCCGTTTGCCTCGGGTGAAAAAATATTAAGCACCGCATCGCAGGAATTATCGGCAAGCGGAAGCGAAAAAAGGCTTGCAACCGCCGTGGAAATTCCGCTTTTTCTTTTTGAGGCATATTCAAGTGCGTTTTTTGAAATATCTATCCCCGCAAACTCAAAATTTTTATCTGCAAGTCTTTTCTTTATTTCCGAAGAATAATAGCACTCTCCGCACCCTGCGTCAAGTATCCGAGCCGAACAAGGCAGATATTTTTCGCATATTCCGCAAAGCTCGTCAAGGAGGAAGCCGTAATAGCCCTTATCGAGAAAATCACGCCTTGCTCTGACCATCAGTCTGTCGTCGCCGTGCCTTTTTGATGAGGATTTCTGCGATTGAAGCAGATTAACATAGCCGAATTTTGATTTGTCAAAGCTGTGCCCCGCCGAGCAGCAATATGCCGCGCCCGTATCGGTAAGCTCACGCAGGCATACGGGGCAAACAAAATTCATCATTTATTTAACCTGCTTTTTTCTATTTTTTTCATCATTGACCTGCCGACATCATGCATAAATCTTTCGCAGGCACCCATCAGCTCATCGGGGAAGCCGTTAAGAAAATGATCCGCCTCATATGTAAAATTGCCCTTATAATCTATTTCTCCGAGAGCCGTCAGGATTGAATCCCAATCCATTTCCATTGTGTAGGGCAAGGTGTGGCAGTCATGCAAAAATTCGTTATCGTGAATATGCAGAGCGCCGATTCTGCCGCTTCCCATGGCTCTTATCATATCGGCGGCGTCTTCGCCCACAAGCCCGCAATGTCCCAAATCAAGGCAAGCGGTGAAATTCTTTGTGCCGAGGGTATCGACATAGCGGTTAAAATCCTCCGCGTCACTGCAAACAACGCGGCAGATTTTATCAACGCCGTTTATATCTTTTCTAATCCACATATTTTCAAGAGCAATTTTGACTCCGAATGATTCTGCAGTGGGTTCAAGAGCGCGGTAAAGCTCCATATTTTTTTCAAACTGATTTTCGGCAAATATGGCAGGATGCACAACGCAGATTTCAGAGCCGAGAAGCCCCGAAATCTCAATCGCTCTTTTCAGTTTTTCAAATATATCCGCATTATAATCTTCGTCTCCGTCAACCGCCGAGGGAAACGGAGCATGAGCCTGCTCAAAGGTTACTCCGTAGCAATCCGCAATGCGCCTGAGTTCCAGCACATACTCTTTGTATCCTGCGGAATTAAGAATATCATCGCTGTTGTTTTTCATTCGGAACATTGAATAGTCAATTCCGTCAAAGCCGCTCTCGCACAGAATGCGGACAGCCGCCTCGTCTCCGAAACGCAAGGACAAAGCATCGGTCTGATTAACCAGTTTCATTGTTTTCGCTCCTTTTTAATAAATTCAAGCAGAAAAATATTATATTAAAATTTTCATTTGCTGACACATTACAAAATTTTTATTAATTTAACATTTAATCGGTTGACTTTTTTTCAAAAATATGTAAAGATATATACTACTTTTGAAAAAAGATGAGGTGTTTTGGGGTGCCTAAGGCAGAATACAGAAGTTCCATTCGTTCAAAAAATCTAATTAAAAAAGCTCTTGCAAAGCTTATCCATGAGAAAGACATTTCAAAAATAACCGTTTCCGATATTATAAGGGAAGCCGATATCAGCAGAGGCACTTTTTATGCTCATTATGCTGATGTTAACGGCGTTATTGAGCAGATTGAGTGTGAGGAGCTTCAAAATCTCATTAATTTTGTTGACGATTTCGGATTTGAAAATATTTCAAACGATACAAAGACTTTTATCAAGCTTATATGCGAATACCTGAGCCGCGATATGGAATATTACCGTATGCTCGTTCAGTCAAACATAATCAACAATTTTATATGGCGGCTGGTCAATATTTATTATGAAAAGCTTCTCTCGGTTTTGATTGAAAGCGGCAAGTGCTCTAAGAACGACGCCGATCTTTATCTTCTCTATATCGCTTCGGGCGCAAAGTCAGTTGTTGTAGGCTGGCTTAACGGAGAAATCAAGGGCAGCCCCGACGAAGTTTCCGACCGTCTCGGAAAGATAGTAGATTCATGCAAGGCTTTTTTTGATTAATCAATTTAAAACAAATCACAGCGGGCATATCGTTTGAATATGCTCCGCTGTTTTTTTATAATCCCAAAGCTCCGAGAAGCCCGTAAGAAAAGGCACTCATTATGAGATTGGCTATAAGCACGCCGAGCGCAATTATCGGAAACGAGGTTTTAATCCTGATATCAAGCAAAGCGGCAATCAAGGCGCCCGTCCAACCACCGGTTCCGGGCAAAGGAATTGCCACAAAGAGCAGCAAGCCCCAGTTGCGCCAGCGCTTAACCTTTTCGCTCTTTCGCATGGAGCGTATTTCAAGCTTTTCGATAATGCCGCCCGTCGCCTTGAACTTTTTGAGAAATTTGAAAATTCTGCGGATAAACAGCAGGATGAAAGGTATCGGCAGTATGTTGCCGATATAACAGATGACAAACGCTTTATAAAGCTCAACGCCCAAAAGCTTCGCCGCTATCATTCCCCCTCTCAGCTCAAGCACCGGGAAAAGAGAAATGATAAAAATAATCAACTCCTTGGGAACGGTTCCCTGAAACAAACCGACAAGATAATCGGTAACAGCTTCCGTCATTTAATTATCCTCTCTTTAAACAATTTTTTGCTCAATCAAAAAATCATGCGCGCTTTGAAGAATATTTCTGTCATTAATAAATCGGAGAGTATCCATTGCTCTGTCAAAGCTCAACCAGATATAGTCCTCAATTTCCTCCCTCTGAATGGTGGTTTGAGTATCTTTTGTTTTGGCAAGAAAAATAGTAACTGACTTTTCAACTCTGCCCTGAATAGTATATTCGGATTTTGAGGCAAACTGCGGCAGGATTTTTATGTGTATACCCGTTTCCTCGAGCACTTCTCTGATAGCGGTCTGCTCAAAGGTTTCGCCCTTTTCAACATGACCCTTCGGGAAGCCCCAATGAGTGCTGCGGCGGTTTTTAATCAGAAGATAGCGAACCTCATCGTTTATTATTCGGTAAACAACCGCGCCGCACGAGCGTTCATAAAGACATTCAAGCTTATAATCCCTGCCCTTTTCGGCAAAGGCTATTGCGTCCTCAATCTGATAAGAAATAAACCTCATGCTTTTCGGTGCAATAACATAAACCGTCGGGCTGCCGTCGCTGCGCTTTATGGCGGCGATAACCCTGCCGTCAAAAGTTCTGACGGGATGATTGATACCCATAATATAAGCGCCGTGTGAAATGTTATCATAACGCTTTTTTCCCTCTATTGCACCGAAATTGAGCTGGTAGACAAAGCCAAACTGCCTGTTTACGGAGCGGATGGGGTTTGTTACCCTGACTCTGACATATTTGCCGAGCATAGCACCACACCTTTCAAAAAGGTCAAACCGACCCAAACTAAATACTGATTTATTATACTAAATCATACGGTATAAAACAATAGTTTTGACGAATTTTTTTGCTTTTTATTCTTTTTTATTTACATTTATTATCCGACAGCCCGCTCAAAAAACAATAAAAAGCTCTGTTTTGCAATTTACGGGCTGTTTTGCTCTTGATTTATTATACCATAATATGATATTATTTATATTGAATACATTAAAAGCTTAGGCGGTGAATATATGAAGCGAATTCTTGTTGCCGACGATGAAGCGAGAATAAGAAGGCTTGTATGCGACTTTCTCAAAAACGCCGGCTTTGAAACCGTTGAAGCCGTTGACGGAAAAGACGCCATTGAAAAGTTTTTCTCCGTCGGCAGCATCGACCTTGTTATATGCGACATAATGATGCCCGAAGCCGACGGCTGGGAGGTTTCAAAAAAAATCAGAGAATCCAGCTCCGTTCCCATTCTCGTTCTCACGGCAAGAAGCCAGGAGTTTGACGAGCTGATGTCTTTTGAAAGCGGAGCGGACGATTATGTTACAAAGCCTTTCAGTCCGAGCGTGCTTGTTAAAAGAGTTGAGGCTTTGCTAAAACGCTCTCACAGCAGGCAGTCAAACACCGGCGATGAAATCATTTCAATAGACGGGCTTGTTATTGATATCCCCGCCCACACCGTTACAAACAACGGTGCGCCCGTTGAGCTGACGGCAAAAGAACACAAAATCCTTGTAAAGCTCGCCGCAAACCCCGGCAGGATTTATTCGAGAGAACAGCTTCTCGACAGCATTTGGGGCGTTGATTTTGTGGGCGACCCCAGAACCGTTGATTCCCATGTGGCAAGGCTCAGAACAAAGCTTGGGCATTGGGGCGAGGTGCATCTCAAAACGGTTTACGGCGTCGGATATAAAATTGAGGTGGAGAAATCTTGAAACGGTTTTTTTCAAAAATCAAGATGAGCCGAATAAGAATAAAGCTTTTTGCAACCATTCTTGCAATTCTGATTGTGTTTTTTGTTCTTATAACCGTTTTCAGCTCGCCCGTTCTTTTCAAGGCGTTTTCCTCGCAGACCTATCATAAAATGTTTAACGCCGCACAGGCAATCAACGCCTGCCAGCCCGGCACGGTCACATATTATTTTGAACTGAACTCCATAGCCGCCGAGAATAATCTGACATTTGAAATCGTAAACGCCGACGGCACGCTTTCTTATGTTTCAAACCTTGACGGTTCGGCGCAGGGCAGCGGTCATTTTGCGTCCTCGGGGTCAACTGCTTCCGAATATTCGGAGCTTCAGCCGACTGACAGCTATCTCTATGCTCTTGATTATGAAAACTTTGAAATCCGCAGAAGATCGCCGTCAAACACCAAATATTTCATTTATTCCCGCCAGCTTGACACGGGAGAGACAATCCACATTTATTCTGCGGTTGCCGATGTTGAAAACATCGTTCAGGTTTCGGGCAAGGTTTATTCCGCAATCAGCATTTCAATGATAATTATAATGTCAATCGCATTTTATGTGCTTGTAGCGCGCTTCACAAAGCCGCTTGTTGAAATGAACGACATAACCAAGGATATGGCGGCTCTGAATTTCGGCAGAAAATGCGGAAATTACGGCAAGGATGAAATCGGCGAGCTCGGCAACAGCATAAACACGCTGTCAACCACCCTCGATTCCACTCTGATAGATTTAAAAGACAAAAACGAACAGCTTGAAAGAGATATCGAAAAGCGACATGCGCTTGACAATGCGCGCAAGTCTTTTATAAACAATGTTTCACACGAGCTAAAAACTCCGATTGCGATAATTTCAGGCTATGCCGAAGGGCTTTGCGAGGGAATCAGCGATGACCCCGAAGTTATCAAGGAATACTGCCAGATAATCCGAGACGAAAGCTCCAAGATGAATGCCCTTGTTGTTGAGCTGCTTGAACTTTCAAAGCTTGAGAGCGGAGCGCAGCCCTTTACTCCGTGTTATTTTGACATCGGTCAGAAAACCGCTTCGCTTCTGAGCCACCTGTCTCTGCTCTTTGAACAAAACGGCATAACGGTTTCAAACAAAATTCCCGAGCATATTGAATGTTATGCTCAGGAGGATAAAATTGAAATTGTATTGAAAAATTATATAACAAACGCAGTTTCTCATTGCTCCGGCGAAAAGAAAATAGACATAAGCTGCCGCGAGCATAACGGATTTTTGGAAATCCGAGTTTTCAACACGGGCAACGCAATCGACAAGCAGGATTTGCCTGAAATTTGGGACAGCTTTTACAGAGCCGACAAGGCTCACGGCAGGAGCGAAAACCGCTTCGGCTTGGGTCTGTCCATTGTAAAAAGCATTATGACAAACCACAAATGCAGATACGGCGTTGAAAATGTTGAAAACGGCGTTGCTTTCACTTTTGAAGTTGCAAAGGATTCCGGGTATTATGATAATAAGCAATAAAAAGAAAAGAATATTAAAATCGGCTCTTGCGGTTTTGCTGTGCGTCTGCACGGCATTCACTCTCGTCTCCTGCTCCAAAAGCGAGGAACCGGGCGTTAAAACCGTGAAATCGGTTTCAAGCAGAAATCTGATTGCAAATCCGTCAAAGGATTCATCGGTTCATTATTCCCAAAGCCGAGAGTCATTTTCAAAAAAAGAGGGAGCTTCGGGGCTTATCGAGCTTTATGTTGATGAGAAAACAAACTCCTTCTGTATTCTTGAAACAAGCAAAAATCAGATTTGGAGCGTTCTTCCTCTGCTTGACGAAAATGCTCCGGGCGAAAAGCTTACGAGCACCGCAAGCATGGTTTCGCTCAAAGTAATCGGCGGCACGGATGTTTATCAGCTCAATTCGCAGGATAATTCGCTCGCATACGGCAGAGCCTCCTATGCTTCCGTTGAAAACGGAGCCGTTTTCACTTTTGATATTTTTCCCGATGAGAAAACAGCCGCAAAGCAAAAATATGACAAAACCGACATCGGATTTAAAGTAAGCGTTGCCGTAACCCTTGCGGACGGCAGTATGGTTGTCACCTGCAATCATGCAAACCTCACGGGAAATCCCGACGCGTATATTGAATCCATTGATTTGCTTAATTATTTCGGAGCTTATAACGACTCGCGCGACGATGATTTTCTTCTTGTGCCCGACGGCTGCGGCGCAATCATCAAAACCGCTATATACGATGAATCCTTTGAATCGCTTTCCTTTGCGGTTTACGGCGAGGACGCTTCTGTTTCCGATTCCTCTTCGGGCAGCGCGGTTATTCCCGCTTTCGGAATAAAGCACGGCGACAGTGCGTTTGTTTCGCTCATTCAGAAGGGCGACGCGGTATCCTCAATAAAGACGCAGAAAGCAACGGGCGTGAGCGACTACAACATCGTTTACCCGAGCTTCAATATAACCCCTGTGCTTTACGAAAACGAAACTCTTTATATTTCAAAATCTTCAACCGTCAGTGAAATTTCACTTTGCTACAGATTTCTTACGGGCAACAACGCCACTTATTCGGGGCTTGCCTCCGCCTGCCGAGAACAGCTTATCAGAAATTCCGTGCTGTCAACAAAAACGGTTGAAGTGGGCGATTATCTCCCGTTTTATCTGACTATTACGGGAGCGGCAAAAAAATCCTTCGGCCCTGTCAGTACGCTGTCAACCCTGACCTCGTTTGAGCAGGCGCAGGATATGCTTATCCGAATGAAAAACAAGGGCATTAACAATGTCAGCGTAAGATATTCGGGAGCGTTCAGCGGCGGCACAAATCCAAAGGATATCACGGCTTCATCCGTTCTGACCCGACTCGGCGGAGCAGAAAAGCTCTCGGAGCTTTATGATTATATTTCAGCTCAGAAAATGAGCCTTTATCTTGACATTGACCTGCTTTCATCGGCTACGGGCTTTTCCGGCTCAAGTGCAGTCAATATCAGAAAAGACGAAAGCTCCTATTCTCCCTCAGACGAGCTTGCGGACTATATGGAAGAGGCTCTTGCTCCGAGGCAGCTTCGCAGCATAGGCAAGCTTTCAAAAACAGTGGCGTCCGTTTTAAGCAAAGCCCGCCGTTACAGCTTTTCGGGCTACTGCCTGAATGATGCAGGGTCAATTCTCTATTCCGATTTTTCGTCAAACGGTCTGCTCCGAAACGAAGCCGCTCAGTCAATCAGCTCGGCTGTTTCCACTCTCTCAACGGGTCATTCCACAATGGCTGTTAAGGGTAACTTTTATATGCTGAAAAACATTGATTCGGTTATTGATATGCCGCTTAAAACATCCGTTCCGCAAAGCGGTGCATACTGCCCCGTTCCTTTCATTCAGCTTGTGCTTCACGGCATAGCAGATTATTCGGGCGAGCCGATAAACACAAGAATAAATCTTCAGGAAGCACTGCTGAAATATATCGAATACGGCGCGTGCCCGCATTTTGAATGGAATTACGAGCCCGTTGTGAATCAAACCGAATCGGATATTTTCTATTATGATAACACAATCAATGCCGCGGCGGAGTTTTATTCCAAGGCAAATGATGCGCTTAATGATCTGCGCGATGCAAGAATGACCGATCACTATGAGGTTGACGACGGCGTTTTCTGCACGGAATATGACACCGGCTCGATGATTTATGTCAACTATACAAATGAAGATTATTCAATCCGCGGCGTTGTTGTTGAGGCAAGAAGCTTTTTAAGAGTAAACTGATTTTTCGGAGGTAGAAAAAATGCCATACATCAGAACAACGGTCAGCAAAGAGCTGACGGAGCAAAACAAAGAAAATCTCAAAGCAAAGCTCGGGCAGGCAATCGCCCTCATTCCCGGCAAAAGCGAATCGTGGCTCATGCTCACCTTTGAGGACAATATGAATATGTATTTCAAAGGCAGCTGCGACAAGGACTATGCCTACCTTGAAGTCAGCCTTTTCGGCACGGCTTCCGACGCGGCTTATGACAGGCTGACGGCGGCTCTTTCGGAAATAGTCAACGAGGAGCTGGGCATTGACCGCGCGAATATTTACATTAAATATGAAGAAGCGGAGCATTGGGGCTGGAACGGCAGTAATTTTTAACGGATATTTCGATAAAATATTGA
>JAEDGK010000012.1 GCA_016297555.1 Clostridiaceae bacterium | reverse complement strand
TTGAGACTCCCGTAACCTATTACTACGGCGCAGATGTTGCTGCTGTTGAGGATCCTGCTAAGACAGGTTATACCTTCGACGGTTGGGATAAGGAGATTCCCGCAACAATGCCCGCAGCAGATGTTACAGTAACGGCACAGTGGACAATTAATCAGTACACGATTACATTCGATACCGACGGCGGCAGCGCGGTTGCACCGATTACTCAGGATTATGCAACAGATATTACTGCTCCCGAAGCACCCACCAAGACAGGTTACACCTTCGCAGGCTGGACTCCCGCAGTTCCTGACACAATGCCCGCAGAGAATGTAACTGTTAAGGCACAGTGGAATATCAACAGCTACAAACTTTCATTTGAGGTTGACGGCGCTGTTGTAAGAGGTCCCGAAGATGTTGAGTTTGACTCAGCAATAACAGCTCCTTCCGTTGATGAGAAGGAAGGCTACACCTTCGTTGGCTGGTTTGCTAAGGAAACAGGCGAGGCAATGCCCGCTAAGATGCCTGCTAAGGATGTTGTTTATGAGGCTGTTTGGACAAACGGCACCAACACCAGATACACCATTGAGGTTTATATGATGGATACCAACGGCAACTACTCGCTTTCAGCAGCAACAGTTGCTTACGGTATGACAGGTTCGGTTCAGACCATCGTTCCCGGAACAATAGTCGGCTGCACGGTTGATACCGCTCTTAGCGAGCTGAGCAAGGCGATTTCTGCTGACGGTTCAATGGTTCTCAAGGTTTACTATGCAAGAAATATTTACACGGTAACCTATGACAGCGAAGCTCCCGTTAATGTTTACTACGGAGCGGCTATACCCGCTTACGAGCCCGCTGCTCAGACCGGCAAGACCTTCACAGGCTGGACTCCCGAGGTTCCCGCAACAATGCCCGCAGAGAATCTTGTATTCACCTCAACTTGGGAAGACACGCTTTACACAATAACCTATGTTGTTAACGGCACAAAGAGCGTTGCACAGTATGCTTACGGTGCAGCAGTTGTTGCTCCCGAGGATCCCACAGTTGACGGTATGACCTTCACCGGCTGGGAGCCCGCAGTTCCCGATACGATGCCTGCTGAGGATCTCATTATCGTTGCTAAGTTTGAAAATGCGGTTTATAAGGTAACTTACCTTACGGATGTCGGCGGCGAAGTATTTGAAGAAATGCTTGTAAGAGCCGGCGAAACCGTTCCCGTTCCCACAGAAACACCCGAAAAGGAATATTATGTATTCCTTAATTGGGACAATGTTCCCGCAGTAATGCCTGCTAACAACATAACAATAGTTCCAGTATTTGAAAGAGTACCGGTTAAGCTTATACCCATGGCAGGTTCAACAACGGTAATCGACAGAGACAATATGGTTATCTACGGTCTTCGTGAGAGACTCACTGAAGAGCTTCTCCTCGGCACATATCTCGATGTTGAGGGTGACGGCTATATCACCATCACTCCCGTTGCTGACAGATGCTACGGTACCGGCACTATCGTTGATCTTTACGATAATGTTACCGGCGAAAAGCTTGAAACATATGTTATCGTTGTATTCGGAGACCTTAACGGCGATTCCCGCGTTAACTCTACAGACGCTTCAATGGCAGATGATGAAGCATTCAGACTGACCAGCTGGTCATCTCAGACTAAGTATGTTGACGGCGCGCTTGTTGAAAATCCCGATTACAATCCTTACAGAACGATGGCAGCAGATCTTAACAAGGACGGCAAGGTAAATGCTACTGACGCTTCAGATATCAGCAACACTTCAATCGGTATTTCGCTGATTGATCAGACAACCGGAACCGTTCATCGTTAAAAGTTACTATCTAACCTAATATTCATCCTGCGGAGGGCTACTCCGCAGGATGAGAATAGTTTCCCAAAATCAGCAGGCGGAATTAGCACAGCCGCCTCGCAGTCCGATTGGCTTTTGCCGTCGGATACAACACAAGGAGGAATTCTCTCATGAAAAAAACTAAAAGGTTAGTTGCTGTTGCTTTGGCGATTCTGATGCTTCTCGGGACTTTGTCAACGGCTGCCCTTGCATGGGACGCAACCGTTGATGACGGCTTCGCATTGAGCGTGTCAACCAAGATATTAAGACAGGTTGACGGAGAATGGATTGAAACAGAAAAGGTTAAGCAAGGCGAACAGGTAAAAGCAAGAGTTTATCTTAACACGGATTATTACTCAAACGCAGGTAACTTGCTGTTTTTCTACAACAGTGATTTCTTTACCGATTCGTTTGGTACTTCCTATGAAACTCTTACGGTTAATTCCTATTATTCAAATTCACCTTATGGAATAACCGGCAAATTCTACGGTTCACAGTCAAGAACCACCATTGAACAGGATATGGTTGATGCAGGCAGAATTACCGCTGATTTTGCAGCAACACATGATTTTGTTTATATCGGATACTATTTCAATGCCAACAGCAAGAATCAGAAGTTCAACGGAAACTATTGGTTCTGTGAAATTCCGCTCACCGTTAAGAGTGACGCGGTTGGAACAGGCGATTTCTTCGCAGTTGAAGAGACCACCTGCACACCCGATTTCACCTTTGGTGCAATCGATGTTCCCAAGGGTCAGGCAAGCGCATATAATGAAAGCGTTGTAAGTATGTCCAACTGGGCTGCCACAATTAATTATACAAGCCAGCCCGTAACCCTTTTCACAAATTTTGTTTCATCAACTCTTGATACTGCAGGCGGCAAATTTGCCGACGGCACAACCTCAAAAGTTATTGAAGGCGATGCCGGTGATCCCGTAACGGTAGAAGCTCCCACAAAAACCAATTACAGGTTCCTTGGCTGGAGAGCAAAGGGAACATCCGACGCTCCCGCTCAGATAACCGCATATCCCGCAGCAAATACTGAGTACGAGGCTGTTTGGGAATCGACCACAGCTTCGGGTGAAACCCTTACATTCAGAACTGAAATTTACAGAAAAGATCCCGTAACCGGTGAATGGATATTTACCGAGAAGGTTAAGCCGGGCGAAATTGTAAAAGCCAGGTTGTTTATCGATACCACCTATTTCACAAACGGCGGCGATATAATTCTTTTCTATGACCAGGATTTCTTTACCGATGCATATACACTTGAGCAGAGCCAGACTCTTGTAACCAACACCGACGCTTCAAGCTCGGCGGGAGCAACAAACGCAACAGGCGATTTCACCAGGATTGCTCCCAGCAACAGAATTCTCACAGACCTTGTTGATTACGGATATATTACCGATGAGTTTGCCTCAACACATTCGGCAATAACGCTTATATATCAGTTTAATCCCACAAAGGGCAGCAAGCTCAGCGGAGATGAATGGTTTGCAGAGTTTGATCTTCAGGTTCGTTCAACAGCAAGCGGCGAGGGCGACTTCTTCATTGTTCCCGAAACCATTCAGAATTCCGGAGCAGGCAGCGATGCATATATCAATGTTCCCCTCAGCACCGACGGCGGCGATATAAGCGATGTTGTCGGTATGTTCCTTTGGGATGTTAATCCGGTTGTTGAGAGCAACCCCGTAAGCACTTACAGCAGCGTTACATTCCGGGCTAACGGCGGCTCCTTCAGCACAGGCGATCCCAACGAATATGTTGTTAACGGCGATATCGGCGATGCGATTGATGCGGCGGCAATCCCCGAGGTTACCAAAGCAGGTTCCGCATTTATCGGTTGGGTTGACGCTTCAATCGAAAATCCGACAGTCAGCGATGTTGTTGAAATTCCCGCAACAATTCCTTATGACGACACTGTTTTGAAGGCTCTTTGGATTGACGAAATTGAAATCACCTATAATCTCAATAACGGTGAGCCCGATGTTATTCAGACGGTTACCGCAGGCGATGCTTTCGTTGTTCCCGAAACACCTTCTCGCGAGGGTCACTATTTCGTTAATTGGTCAACAGATCCTACAGGAGCTGTTATAACGGGTCTTCCCGCAAATTATCCTCTTGCGGATACTACCTACTACGCAATTTTTGAACCCTCAACTTATAATGTAAGCTATTATGTTCTTAATCCCGAAACCCTTGAATTCAATTTGGTAGCGGAAGCCAGAACAGCTTACGGTGACAAGATTGTTACCAATCCTGCATCCTATACGCCTCCCGAGGGTTATGCTCTTTCGGTTGCGTATACCGATGTTACATTTAAGACTCCTCTTGCAGCAGACACAACAATGCCTGCCAATAATGTAAGTCTTTACTATAAGCTCAAGGCAAATGCATATGATGCTGTATTCTATGTTGACGGCACTGAGTATGCAAGTGTTCCCACAGCTTACGGCGATGTTATTAAGGCGCCCGCAGACCCCACCAAGGAAGGCTATGAGTTCGTTGGTTGGGAGCCCGAAGTTTCCATGATGGATGCTGAAGGAAAAGTCTTTAACGCTACATGGGCTCCCGTTGAATACACTGCTGTATACAATGTAGACGGTCAGGAATACGAAGCTTATCAGATTCTTTTCGGCGAGGATGTTGATGTTCCTGCCGATCCCGAAAAGGTTGGTTATACCTTCGAGGGCTGGACTCCTTCCGTTCCTGCAACAATGCCTGCTGAAAACCTCACCTTTGATGCAGTATTTACCGCAAACACATATGACGCAGTATTTGAGGCTGACGGCGGATACTTTGACGGTGATAAAACCGTAACAAGCAAAACAGTTCCCACCGTTTATAACACGGATATCGAAGCTCCCGCAGCTCCCGTAAAGCAGGGCTATGTATTCTCAGGCTGGGATCCGACTGTCGGCACAATGGATACCGAAGGCAAGACCTTCACGGCTGTCTGGGCTCCTGCTGATGATACTCCTTATACGGTTGAAATTTATACAATGGATACCGCAGGAGCTTACGGCACACCCGATGTAATCAACAAGACAGGCACAACCGATAAGACCGTAGAAGTTACCCCGAGCGTTGCAGAGGGCTTCTATGTTGACACCGCTAAATCGGTACTTTCCGCTGCCGTTGCTCCCGACGGCTCAACGGTTCTGAAGGTTTACTATGCAAGAAAGACCTACACAATAGGCTTCTATGCAATGGGCGGCACCATTGACGGCAATCCCACTTTGGTCAGCACCTATTATCACGGCGCAACGGTTGTTGCTCCCACAGATCCCGTCAGAGAAGGTTATACCTTCAAGGGCTGGAATCCCGGTGTTGCAACAGTAGCAGTCGGTGATGCAACTTATCAGGCACAGTGGACGATCAATCAGTACACAATTACTTTTGATACCGACGGCGGCAGTGAGATTGCTCCCATTACTCAGGATTATGCAACCGATATTACTCCTCCCGAAGATCCCACAAAGCTTGGTTATGAGTTTACAGGCTGGGATGCAGAGGTTCCCGCAACCATGCCCGCAGGTGATATCACTCTTACGGCTCAGTGGAATGCCTTGGAGTTTGACTCCAATTTCTACAAAGAGCTTGATGATGCTGATCCTTATCAGACAACGGCTTCCGTATTCGGAACTCCCGTAATCGAGCCCGATTCTGATCCCACCAAGACCGGTTATGAATTCCTCGGCTGGTCAACGGACGGTCAAACCGTCATTGCAGACCTTGGTACAATGGACGAGGAAGGAAAGACCTTCTATGCAGTATGGACTCCCGCTGATGTTGATTACACGGTTGAGCATTACTACATGACGGTTGATATGGCATATCCCGCAGCGGCTGACAGAGTTGACAGTCTTACAGCTAAAACCGAGTCAACCGTAACGGCAGTTCCCGACACAGCAGAAAACTTCACGGTTGATGCATCTGCATCCGTTCTTGAAGCTGTTGTTGCAGCCGACGGAACAACCGTACTCAAGGTTTACTATGTTCGTGAGGTCAATAAGCTTACCGTTAATGTTGACGGAACGGTTACAGAGGTTGAATATCCGTTTGAAGCTCCCGTTGATCCCGTAGCAGATCCCGAAAAAGAAGGCTACACCTTCAACGGCTGGGTTGACGGCAACGGCGATCCCACAACGGTTCCCGCAACAATGCCCGGCGATAATGTTGAGATTATCGCGAGCTGGACGGTTAACAGCTATGATGTAACCTATATTGTTGATGATACGGTTTATTACGGACCGACGGCAACCGATTTCGGCGCGGCAATTCCCGCTCCCACATCGGCTCCCACCAAAGCAGGCTATGTATTTGGCGGTTGGTTTGACGCTGACGGCAAGCAGCCCACCGATTACGGCACAATGCCCGCAAAGGATCTTGAATTTACCGCAAAATGGGCTCCCAATGCAAATGTAGGTTATGTTCTTGAAGTTTATCAGATGGAGACTGACGGCACATATTCAACAACTCCGACCATGGTATTCAATTACAATGACGGCGTTGTCGGTGATGAAAGAACAGCTTCCGTTACCGTTCCCGCAGGCTTCACGCTTGATACCGTAAACAGTGTACTTACAGGCACAATTCCCGTAACAGGCACTCTTACGCTCAAGGCTTTCTTTGCAAGAAATCAGCATAAACTGACAGTAGTTGTTGACGGCGTTGAAACCGATTATGACTATTACTATAACGCAACCGTAACACCCGTAGCCAATCCCGAGAAGGCAGGCTATACCTTCACAGGCTGGGTAGATGAAAACGGCGATGCTGCAAAGGTTCCCGTTGTAATGCCCGATAAGGATGTTAAGGTTATTGCACAGTGGGCTAAGAATTCGCTCAATGCCGTATTTGATGCCGGCGAGGGCGTATTCGAGAGCACAGGTAATCCCGTTGAAACCATCGAGGTTGCTTTCGGCGAAGCTATCGTTGCTCCTGCTGAAACTCCCGTAAGAGACGGCTTTGAATTCGGCGGCTGGGCAACTTCCGAAGCTCCCGACACACCCGTTACCGATTTCGGAACAATGGATGCTGACGGTGCAGAGTTCATAGCAATCTGGACTGCAACTGACTTTACGGTTACATTCAAGAACTATCATGTTCCCGCAGAGGGCGCGGCTATTGTTAAGCCCGAAGAGGCATATGATTATGAAACCGGCTCATATAAGCTCGGTGAAGAAATTGTATTCCCCGCAGATGCTCCCACATTCAATGAGCACCATACCTTCCTTGGCTGGTCAACAGTTGAGGGCGATGCAAATCGCATTGTTACAAGCATGACAATGCCCGCTGAAAATGTTACTCTTTATGCGGTTTATGAGCGCGTAAAGGTTATGCTTATCCCGAAGAACGACACCTGCACCACGGTTATCGACAGAGCCGGCGGCACGGTTGACGATTATGAGGACGGCGTCAGCGAATGGTATGTATACGGCTTGAAGGACAGACTCAGAGAAGAAGTTCTTCTTTCCAGCTACATTGATGTTCAGGGCGACGGCAGAATAGAGATTGAATATGTCAAGACTCCTGCCGGAACAACATTTGAGCCTTACACCGGCACAGGAACAAAGATTAAGGTTTATGATAATGTCACAAACGAGCTTGTTGAGAGCTTCTACATTATCATTTACGGTGATGTTAACGGCGACTCGAGAATTAACTCGACCGATGCTTCCGCAATTAAGGATGAATCGGTTGGTATTACAGACTGGAGTATTAAGAACAGCAGCAACTATGTTGCTTATAAGTTCAAAGCCGCAAATATCAGAGCCGACAGATTTATCACGACAAACGATGCTTCACTTGTTAAGGACTTCGCAATCGGCTTGACAAACATCAACCAGGTTACCGGTGAAGCAGGTAAATAACTCATAATAATTTCAAGAAGCCCCCGGCTTTTGCCGGGGGCTTCGGCTCATTTTTAAGAAAATCAGGCGGCAAGGTCGAATTTACCTTACCGCCTGTTTAGGCAATATAAAGCGGCGCACGAAGGTGCGCCGCTTAGAAAAATCTCAGTCTTCAAGAATTGCCCTTTTGTATTTTGTAAGCAAAGCCCGAGCCGTTTCAACCGTGTTTTCTTCGCTCGGAGCGTCGGGATTTGCGGTTGAAAGCCATTTTCTCTCAAATTCCGCATAGCTTTTATAAAACTGATTGCCACGGTAAATGTTGCGCTCGCAATGCTGTTTGCGGGTTGTGGTTGAGAATTTTCCGCGTCTCGGGAATTCATAAGCGAGCCGTTCAAAGAAGCTTTGCCAGCGTTTGAGGTAATAGGTTTTAATTAGTCCGCCCCATTCCTTCCAGGCATAATCGTAGTTGACCGTGTTTGAAATCGGTCCCCAAAGCGTTATCTGAGTGAGCAGATTCAGCTCAAAATTCTGCTGATCCTTTTCGGTAAAAGCCAGCTCGCGGGCTTCTTTGAGATGCTCATAGAGCGTCAGCTCGGGTCTTGTTTGAAGCAAGCTGTCAAGCTCTTCGCAGATTTTAAGAAAAGCGTTTGACGAGCGCTCAAATATATTAACATCCTTGCTGTAAAAGCCGTACATTGCCTTGTCATACAAATCCGAAACATAGTTGCTTAAAGTCTGGCGGACAAGGTCGCAGGCGTCAAATTCATAGCCGTCTTTTGTTGCTTCCTGTGCGCTGAGCAGAAGCTCTGCCGCGCGGAAGAGCGTTTTATTGTCATACCGTCTTTCACGGAAATCGTTTGGAGCCGTGTGGCGAAGTTCGGTTGCGGGTCTGGCGCAGATGACAGAGCCTGTTTCACGCCCCGTGCAATTTTCGCTGTAACAGCTTTCCGCGAGAAGCTTAACCGCGTCAACGAGACATTTTTCCTTGCTGCCGTAGCGGCGGAAAGCATAGTCTTTAAGCCAGTCATCAAGATTTATCGCAGAGCTTTCCGTGAGCATCTGAAATGCCAAATCATAATAAAGCGGATTTTGGAATATACCTTCCATAAACAGACCCGTGCCCGTGCAGTTTTCGCAGTCAAGCGAAGCATAGGCGTTATCGGCAAGAGCTTTTATGCTGCCGTGAAGCGTGTTTCTGTCGCCAAAATTGTGGATATTGCCGAGCACAAACTCATATCCCCAGAAATTATCCGTTTGGCTGTGCTTGCTGCCGTCAATGTCGAGAATGAGCAGCCTTTCCTTTGGGACGGCTTTGACAATCTGCTCTCTGAGCGACCAACTCTGCATAACCCACACGGAATCCTTGTCAAAATCCTTATACATTGAGTCAATCGCCCTGCCGACCTTCCAAAGATAATCCTTTGTTTTGACCGACGGAGCGTTTTCGTGAAACGGGTCGCAGGCGTAATAATGATGCACACCGAAAAGCTGACGCTGTTTTTCGAGCAGAGCCGTGCCGAATTTTTTGAAAACAGGGTCGGTGGGGTCAAGCTGATAGGTTATCGGGAAGTTGCACCAGGACGGAACCATACGCAGCTTAACTTTGTTGAAAAGCTTTGAAATGGTTGAAGGAACCGTGCCTGCAAAGCCCTGCTGAATGGGCGTCATTCCAAGCTCAACCTCGCGGTCGATTATCTTTTTGCCGAGTTCAAGTCTGCTTTCTATGTATTTAACATCGGTCAGGCTGAAATAGCCCGTAATGTTTGACATAAGCTGCCAGGGCCAGAAGCCGGGGCCGGAGAGGAATGAAAGCGCGCCTGTTTCGCTGTATTTAAAGTCGCGCATCGTGTAATACCAAACCGCCTCGCTCCCCACAACTGACAGAGGCATATTGATACCGTTCATCGCCATAAAGTCAATTTCTTTTTCCCATTTATCCCATTTCCAATAGGCAAAGGAATATCCGAGCGTGCAGTAGTTCATATATGCGCGGTGTTTCTGAGGGATAATCTTTGTTATTTTACCCTCAAAAAGAGGAGCGGAGGTAACCGAAAGCTCCGTGTTTCCGCAATGCGACAAATTAACGCCGCAGTATGTTTTAAGATAAGCATAGTAAGCCATCGCCTGACTTATTTTGCAGTCGCCGCATAAAACAATTTTGCCGTTTTCGCAAAAAAGCTCATAGGTGTTTTTGCCGTCTGCACTTTCAATGCTTCTCAGCTCAAACATATCCGCAATTTCGGGAGTGTTTCTTAAAATAAGATTTTTCACATCAAATCCTCCAATAAAGAGCATTATATTTTAGTATAGCGCAAAAGCGTTTAATAGGCAAGTTATTTATTTTATTTAACAGATTGTTAAAGCTTTTTAGAGCTGAATATGTTAAAATATTCATCAAGAGTTACAAAATTATGAAATTGGGTATTAAAAAAATCAATAAATTGTAAAATAACGCTTTACACTAAGCCTTAAATAAAGTAAAATATAATAAATATAGTTTATCAGAAAGCGGTGTTTGTTATGCAGCCTGTTTATAAGCGTATTCTTCTAAAGCTCAGCGGCGAGGTGCTTGCCGGCGGGCAGGGTCACGGCTTTGATTTTGACACAATTAATTCCATTTGCTCCGCCGTTAAAAAAATTACCGATCTCGGAGTTCAGGTCGGTCTTGTTGTAGGCGGCGGAAATTTCTGGAGAGGACGCTCCGGCGGGGAGATGGACAGAACCCGCGCCGACCATATCGGAATGCTCGCAACGGTTATGAATTCTCTTGCTCTTGCCGATGCTCTCGAGCGTTTGGAGGTTCCCGTCAGAGTTCAGAGCGCTATCGAGATGCACCAGATAGCAGAAACATATATCAGAAACAGAGCGGTTCGTCATCTTGAAAAGGGCAGGGTAGTTGTTTTTGCAAGCGGCACGGGAAATCCGTTTTTCTCAACCGACACCTGCGCCGCGCTTAGAGCGGCTGAAATAAAAGCCGATATCATCTTTAAGGCAACCAATGTTGACGGCGTTTACGACAAGGACCCCAATAAATTTGCGGACGCGGTTAAATATGATGTTGTTACTCACAGCGAGGTTCTTGAAAAGGACCTCAAGGTTATGGATTCAACGGCAGCTTCCCTTTGCCGTGATAATAACATACCCATTCTTGTTTTTAATTTGGAAAATCCGGAGAACATCGTAAAAGCGGTTCTCGGAGAAAATATCGGAACAATAGTTAAGGAGGGTTAACCCCATGGAAAAAGTTTTTACAGCAGCAGAAGAAAAAATGGGCAAAACCGTAAGCGTTCTCAACGCTGAGTATGCCGCAATCAGAGCAGGCAGAGCAAACGCCTCTGTGCTTGATAAGATTAAGGTTGATTATTACGGAACGCCGACTCCGATTAATCAGATGGCGGCTGTTTCGGTTGCCGAAGCAAGAATTCTGACCATTCAGCCTTGGGATACTTCAACGCTTCATCCGATTGAAAAGGCTATAATGGCTTCTGATATCGGCATCAATCCTCAGAATGACGGCAGAATTATCCGTCTTGTTTTCCCTCAGCTTACCGAGGAACGCCGTAAGGATTTGTGCAAGGATGTCAAAAAAATGGCGGAGGATTCCCGCGTTGCAATCCGTTCCATCAGACGCGACTGCATTGATAAGGTTAAAAAGATGGAAAAATCATCGGAAATAACCGAGGATGACCTCAAATATGCCGAAAAGAAGCTCCAGGATATTACCGATAAGTATATCAAGGAAATTGACAAGGCTTCGGATGAAAAAGAAAAGGATATAATGGAAATCTGACAAAGCCTGTGCGGGCGAAAGGCGGTGCTCAGCCGTCTTTCGCCCGGCGGTTATGCAAATAAAGAAAGCCGCGTATTTGTTGCCGATTGCTGAAAAGGAGTATTTGTAATGACAAAGGAAATGCTTGAAAATATTTCTCTGCCCCGTCACATAGGTATTATTATGGACGGCAACGGCAGATGGGCAAAGCAGCGCGGGCTGCCGCGAAGCGAGGGGCACAAGGCGGGAGCCAAAACTTTCAGGGCAATTTGCGATTACGGCGCAGAGCTTGGTATAGAATGTCTGACCTTTTATGCTTTTTCAACCGAGAATTGGAAACGCCCTGCCGATGAAGTGGCGGCTATAATGAATCTTTTCAGAGATTATTTGACAGAGGCAGAGGAAAGAGAAGAAGAAAACGCCGTTAAGGGAATGAGAATTCGCTATATCGGCGACAGAACGGCATTGCCTGCCGACATTGTGGATATGATAGATAAATTAGAAGAAAATTCCGCAGACAAAAAAACGATAACGATAAATCTTGCCGTCAATTACGGCGGCAGAGATGAAATACTCCACGCTGTAAGAGCTGTTGCACAAAAGGTTCAGGCGGGGGAGCTTAAAGCGCAGGACATAACTTTGAATGATATAGACGGCAATCTTTACACAGCGGGTCTGCCCGATCCCGATTTGATAATCAGACCCAGCGGAGAATACCGTCTTTCCAATTTCCTTATCTGGCAGGCGGCGTATTCCGAGCTTTGGTTTTCGGATATACTTTGGCCTGATTTTACTGCCGATGATTTGGATAAGGCGATTATAGATTACGGCAAGCGAAACAGACGCTTCGGCGGGGTATGAGGCTTGCCCGATTTCGGCGGAAGGAGTGGTAAACAAAACTATAAATTATAATAAAAAATTCTTGAATTGAGAGTGAAAACAATGAAAGTCAGAATAATAACAGGTGTAATAAGCGCGCTTTTTGTAATAATGCTGCTCGTTTTTACGGGGCTTGGCCATCTCGGAGTTATGAGTGTTCCGATGGGCATTCTCTCCGCCATAGCGGCATATGAGGTTATGCGCGTTACAAAATGTAAAAACAAGGTTCTTACCGTTTGCTCAATGATATTTGCGGCGGCAGTTCCTTTATATGTTGATTTCAAGCTTCAGCAGTATATTCCCGTGCCCGTTTCGGTCATTCTCATTATCTATATAATGCTGATGCTGATAATAATGCTCAAGTTTTATGACACAACAAAGTTTGAGCATGTTGCGCTTGCCATTTTTGGCTCGATAGCGGTTCCCGGAGGCTTCTGCACTCTGCTCAGAGTCAGAGATCTCTGCGTTGAATATCCTCAGTATTTTCAGCGCTCACACTGCGTCTTTTTAATCCTCTGCGCTATGTACTGCGCGTGGATGAGCGACACTTGGGCATATTTTATAGGCAGCAAGTTCGGCAAGCATAAGCTTGCGCCCAAAATCAGCCCTAAAAAGTCCGTTGAGGGAGCAATCGGCGGCGTTTTCGGCACGGTGCTTTTCTGCGTGGTTTCATACTTTATCTGTGATCACTTCTTCTTCCGTAACGATACGCTCAATGTATGGATGATTCTCTTCGGCTCGATATTTGTGTCTGTTCTCGGAATGTGCGGCGACCTTTCCGCCTCCGTTATCAAGCGCAATTTCGGCGAAAAGGATTTCGGAAATCTCTTCCCGGGTCACGGCGGAGTGCTTGACAGAATTGACAGCTTCCTTTTCACGATGCCCGCAACATATGCGCTCATCAGAATAGGAATTGCCATTGCGGAAATTTAACGGCTTTTGAAGGACTGATATTTGATGACAAAAACTCTCGCCGTTCTCGGCTCAACAGGCTCGATAGGCGTTCAGGCGCTTGAAGTTGCCCGCCTTTCGGGGATAAAAATTGAGGCGCTGAGCGGCTGTACAAGGGTTGATATAATTGAAAATCAAATAAGGGAGTTCAGCCCGCGAATTGCGGCGCTTGCCGATGAAAAGGCGGCTGCGGAGCTGAAAATAAAAGTTGCGGATACATCGACAAAGGTGCTTTCCGGCGCTCGTGGCGTTGAGGAATGTGCGCGCTGTGCAGCCGATACCGTGCTTAACAGCATTGTAGGCATAGCCGGTCTTGCGCCGACTCTTGCGGCAATCGATGCAGGCAGCACCTTGGCGCTTGCAAACAAGGAATCGCTTGTAACGGGCGGAAAAATAGTTATAAACACCGCCCGTGAAAGAGGGATTTCAATTTTGCCCGTTGACAGCGAGCATTCGGCTATTTTTCAGTCGATTCAGGGCTGCCGAAGCAAAAGCCAGATAAAGAAGCTCATTCTTACCGCTTCGGGCGGTCCGTTTTTCGGAAAAACCCGAGCGGAGCTTAAAGATGTAACCGTTGAGCAGGCTTTGAAGCATCCGAATTGGAGCATGGGTGCAAAAATAACCATCGACTCTGCTACAATGATGAACAAGGGGCTTGAGCTTATTGAAGCTGCCTGGCTTTTTGATATGAAAGCGTCTGATATAGATATTCTCGTTCACAGGCAGAGCATTGTTCATTCTCTTGTGGAATATACAGACAATTCGGTTATCGCGCAGCTCGGTCTGCCGGATATGAGAATTCCCATTCAGTATGCTTTGACCTATCCCGACAGAGCGCCGAGCCCCGTCGGAGAGCTTGATTTGGCTCAGGCGGCTGCGCTGACATTTGAAAAGCCCGATTATGAGACATTTTCCTGCATAAACTTATGCAGAAAGGCTTTTGAAAAAGGCGGTCTTTTCCCTGCGGCTGTTAATGCCGCCAACGAAAAGGCAAACGAGCTTTTCAGAAAAGGTGCGATAGGTTTTCTTGATATAGAAAGGGCTGTCGGGGCGGCGTTTGACTGTGTTCCCGATGTCAGCGATTACACCGCAGATCAGGTTTTTGAAACCGACGAAGCCGTGCGCCGCGCCACAGAAAGGTTGTTGTTATGAAAATCATTCCGCTGATAGCCGCTTCCGCGGTTTGGGGAAAAGTATGGCCGATTCTTTTGGCTGTGCTTTTCTTTGGCTTTATTATATTTTTCCATGAGCTCGGTCATTTCATTTTTGCCAAGCTTTTCAAGGTTCAGGTTAACGAATTTGCAATGGGCATGGGACCTACTCTTTTTAAATTCAAAAAGGGAGAAACCAAATATGCCCTGCGCCTTTTCCCGATAGGCGGCTTTGTCAGCATGGAGGGCGAGGACGATGAAAGCGAAAACGAACGCGCTTTCTGCAACAAGCCCACATGGCAGAGATTTATTATCGTTGCCGCAGGCGGAGTGTGTAATCTTATAATCGGCTTTATTGTTGTGGCAATTATGCTTTGCCAGACCGACCTTATCGGTCTGCCTGAAATTCATTCTTTTGAAGAAAATGCGGTCAGCAGTCAATACGGGCTTCAGGTTAAAGACGAGATTAAAAAAATCAACGGAAAACGCGTTTATTCCGAATATGACCTGAGCTTCCTTATGGCGCGGGATAAGGACGGAGTTTTCGATTTTGTTGTTGAAAGAGACGGCAAAAAGGTTGAGCTTAAAGATGTAAAATTCCAAACGACAGAAAAAGACGGCAGGCTGACGATAGTTTATGATTTCATAATCAGGGGAGTTGAGCCGACGGTATTTACCGTTGCCAAAAACTCTGTGCTGGAGTCATTTTCAATCGGCAGAATGGTATGGCTCAGCCTGCTTGACCTTTTGACGGGTCAATACGGTCTTAGCGACCTTTCGGGTCCGATAGGCACGGTCACCTATATTGCCGACGCCGCTCAGGAGGCAACAAAGCAGACGGACTACACCTATTTGCTGACCATGATGGCAATGATTACGATAAATATCGGTCTGTTTAACCTGATACCCCTGCCCGCTCTTGACGGCGGCAGACTGTTCTTTATGCTTATTGAGATGATATTCAGAAAGCCCGTTCCGAGAAAATATGAGGGTTGGGTTCACGCAATCGGTCTTGTGCTTTTGATGCTTCTGATGGTTGTTATCTCATTCGGAGACATTATGAAACTGATAAAGGGCTGAAAAAATGGAAAGAAGAAAAAGCAGGCGAGTAAAAGTCGGCAATATTTATATAGGCGGTTCGGAAAGAATAACCGTGCAGTCAATGCTTAACCGCCCCGCAACCGACATTGAGGGCAGCGTAAAGCAGGCGGTTGAGCTTGAAAAGGCGGGGTGTGAAATCATAAGAGCCGCCGTTCCCGATATGGCAGCGGTCAAGCTGATTGAAAAGCTGAAAGAGAATGTTTCCGTGCCCGTTGTTGCCGATATTCATTTTGATTATCGACTTGCCCTTGCTTCGCTTGAAGCGGGCGTTGATAAAATCAGAATAAACCCCGGCAATATCGGCTCAATGGATAAGGTTTATGCGGTTGCTCATGCCTGTGCGGCAAAGAGCGTTCCTATCAGAATAGGAGTTAATTCAGGCTCGGTTGAAAAAGAGCTGCTTGCCAAATACGGCTCACCCTGCGCAGAGGCTCTTGCAGAGAGCGCAATGAAGCACGTTGCTTTGCTTGAACATTGCGATTTTAACGATATTGTTATTTCCATAAAGTCATCAAGCGTTCCGATAACGGTTAAGGCATACAGGCTCGTTGCCGAAAAATGCGATTATCCGCTCCACCTCGGCGTCACCGAGGCAGGAACGCACAATATGGCTCTTATCAAGTCCTCTGCCGGAATAGGCTCACTTTTGCTTGACGGAATAGGCGATACAATCAGAGTGTCGATGACTGACGACCCCGTTAAAGAGGTGGCGGCGGCAGTCGGAATTCTCAAAGCAGTGGGTATAAGAAACGAGGGTGTTGACATCGTTTCCTGCCCGACCTGCGGAAGGACAAGAATTGACCTTATTTCACTTGCAAACGAGGCGCAGGAACGGCTTTCGGGCTGCAAGAAAAATATAAAGGTTGCGGTTATGGGCTGCGCGGTCAACGGACCTGGTGAGGCTCGCGAGGCAGATATCGGAATAGCGGGCGGCGACGGCTGTGCGCTGATATTCAAAAAAGGTGAAATAGTCTGCAAGGTCGCCGAAAATGAGGCGATTGACAGGCTTGTTGAAGAAATAGAAAAGCTTTAAAAAAACGGGCAGATAATATCTGCCTTTTGCTTTGGAGATAAAAATGCAGGATACTCGAATTTTAAATTTTATAGGTGATTACATAAACGCCGGGCTGCGCGAAATGCTTTCCGGCGGCTTTGTTAAACGCATATTTCTTGATGAGGACACAATGAAGCTCGGCATTGATGCGGATTTTGACAGCTATGTTGAGGACGCAAATATTATCGCCGCTCAAAGTGAAATAAAAAATGCTCTCGGGCTTAATAAGGTAATAATCGACGCTTATTATCCCGCAGGTGTATTCGATGAAAAATGCAGGGTACAGCTTATAAGAGCGTTAAAAGAAAACATACCTGCCGCCAACGGGTTTTTGGAAAACTCGAAATTTGTTTTCTCAGCCGATAAGGTTGAAATCACCGTGCTTAACGGCGCGGATATCCTCTGCGAGGCGGGAGCAAGGGAGTTCCTTTCAAGATATATTTCCGAGCATTTCGGAGTTTCCGTGAGCGTTGAGATAATCGGCGAGGGTCAGGGCGCAAAGCTGGATTCTCCCGAATATGTCAGTATGCAAAGCAACAGTATCAAGATTGAAATTCCTGCCGCTGAGGAAGTAAAGAAGCCCAAAAAGCCTGTTCGGGAATATGACGATTTGCCCATTTCTCTGACTAATGCAAAGGTCATTTACGGCAATAAGATAAAGTCAAAGCCCGTTCCTCTCAGCGGAGTTTCAATAGAGGACGGCAATGTAACCGTTTGGGGAAGAATATTCTCCCTTGATATCCGCGATACAAGAGACGGAAAGAGAAAAATAATTAACTTCAATATAACCGACAAAACCAATTCCTACACCGTTAAAATCTTTGAAGCGGCGCAGAACTGCGAGCAGCTTGTTGACAACATAAAAGACGGCAAGGTTGTTATGCTGCGCGGTCATATTGAATATGACGACTATATTAAAACCTATTGCATAAAGGCAAATTCCGTTATGCTCATTGACGAGCTGGCGGTTGAGGATACCGCGCCCGAAAAGCGCGTTGAGCTGCATATGCACACCAATATGTCCGCCATGGACGGAATGACGAGCGCCGAAAAGCTTGTTTCAAGAGCTGCAAAGTGGGGTCATAAAGCCGTTGCAATAACCGACCACGGAGTTGTGCAGGCTTTTCCCGAGGCGGCAGCGGCGGCAAAGAAAAACGGCATAAAGGTTATCTACGGTATGGAGGCATATTATGTTGACGATTCGGTAAAAATCGTAACGGGCGAGAGCGATATGCCGCTGAGCGGAACCTTTATTGTATTTGATGTTGAAACAACGGGGCTGAGAACCGACAGAGAAAGGCTGACCGAAATCGGCGCGGTTAAATATGTTGACGGCGCGGAAAAGGCAAGATTTCAAACCTTTGTTGACCCCGAAAAGCCCATTCCCGCCAAGATAACCGAGCTGACCGGTATTGATAACCGTATGGTTGCGGGCGCGCCCAAGGAGGGTGAGGCGGTCAGAAAATTCTTTGAATTCTGCGGCGAGGGTGTGCTTGTTGCCCACAATGCTTCGTTTGATACAAGCATTATCAGATACGCCTGCCAAAGAAACGGAATTGAATACAATTATTCGCATATCGACACTCTCGTTTTGGCTCAGAGCCTTGTCGAGGGCATTAAGAATTATAAGCTTGATTCGCTCTCCAACCATTTCAAGCTCCCGAAGTTTGACCACCACCGAGCCGATGAGGACGCGGGTGCGCTTGCAGGAATTTTTGAAAAGCTGATTGAGCTTTGCGCGGCAAAGGGAGTTGAAAAGGTTTCGGATATCAATAAGATGATTCCCGTTAACCCGAAGCGTCTGCCGACCTATCATATGATAATCCTTGCTAAGAACAAAGTCGGTTTGAAGCATCTTTATCAGCTTATCACAAAATCAAATCTTGAATACTATTACCGCCATCCGAGAGTTCCCAAAAGCGAGTTGCTGGCTCACCGCGAGGGGCTTATTGTCGGAAGTGCCTGCGAAGCGGGTCAGCTTTATCAGGCTATGTTTTCGGGCAGAACAAAGGAATCTCTGCTTGAAATGGCGGAGATTTATGACTATATTGAAATTCAGCCAAACGGCAACAACGCCTTTATGGTGCGCGAGGGTATGGTTGACTCCGAGGAGGAGCTTAACGAGCTTAACCGCAGGCTCATTCATCTTGCCGATGAGATGGGCAAGCCTGTTGTGGCAACAGGCGATGTCCACTTTATGGACAAGAGCGATAAGGTATTCCGCGAAATACTGATGACGGGTCAGGGATTTAAGGACGCCGCAGAGCAGGCTCCGCTTTATTTCAGAACAACGCAGGATATGCTTGATGAATTTGCCTATCTCGGCGAGGACACGGCTTATGAAGTGGTTGTAAAAAATCCCAACCTTATTGCCGATATGTGCGAGGAGATAAAGCCCATTCCCGACGGAACATATCCGCCTAAGATTGAAGGCTCCGACGAGGAGCTTCGCCGCATCTGCTATGACAGAATGCAGGAATATTACGGCAATCCCATGCCCGAATATATCAGGGAGAGGCTCGATAAGGAGCTTGACTCCATTATCAAAAACGGATTTGCCGTTCTTTATATTATTGCTCAAAAGCTGGTTTGGAACTCAATGGAGCACGGCTATTATGTCGGCTCGAGAGGTTCCGTCGGCTCGTCATTCGTTGCGTTTGCGGCGGGCATTTCCGAGGTTAATCCGCTTGCGCCGCATTATATCTGCGAAAGCTGTAAGCACAGCGAATTTTTCCTTAAGGGTGAATACGGCTCAGGCTTTGATATGCCGCCTAAAAACTGCCCCGTCTGCGGCAAGCCAATGCACCGCGACGGTCACGACATTCCGTTTGAAACCTTCCTCGGCTTCAACGGCGATAAGCAGCCCGATATCGACCTTAACTTCTCGGGAGAATATCAGTTTTATGCTCACAGATATACTGAGGAGCTTTTCGGCAAATCTCATGTTTTCAAGGCGGGCACAATAGGCACTCTTGCAGATAAAACCGCTTTCGGATTTGTTAAGAAGTGGGTTGAAGAAAAAGGAATGTCAATTTCAAGAGCCGAGGAGGAGCGCCTTGTTCAGGGCTGCGTCGGCGTTAAGCGCACAACGGGTCAGCACCCGGGCGGCATGGTTGTTGTGCCTGCGGATATGGACGCCGAGGATTTCACGCCAATTCAGCACCCCGCCGATGACGCGGATTCGGTTCACAGAACCACTCACTTTGACTTCCATTCGCTTCATGACACGATTTTGAAGCTTGATAATCTCGGTCACGATGTGCCGACCTTCTATAAGCATCTTGAGGATATGACGGGCATTTCGGTTATGGACGCCGATGTGTGCGACCCGAAGCTTTATGAGCTTTTGACCTCGCCCGAGCCGCTCGGAATAACGAGAGAGGATATTGACTGCGAAACGGGCACGCTTTCTCTGCCCGAGCTCGGCACTCCGTTTGTCCGCCAGATGCTCATCGAATCTCAGCCCAAGAATTTTTCCGATATGCTTCAGATATCGGGTCTTTCTCACGGCACCGATGTTTGGATAGGCAACGCACAGGAATTGATAAAGAACGGAACCTGCACGATTTCCGAGGTTATCGGAACTCGTGACAGCATTATGGTCTATCTTATCCACAAGGGCGTTGAAAAGGGAATGGCTTTCAAAATTATGGAGATTGTCCGTAAGGGAAAGTCAACAACTCTGCTCACCGACGAGCATAAGCAGGCGATGATTGACAACGGCGTTCCCCAATGGTATATCGATTCCTGCATGAAGATAAAATATATGTTCCCCAAGGCTCACGCCGCGGCTTATGTTATTGCGGCTCTGCGTCTGGCGTGGTATAAGCTTTATCATCCTCTTGAATACTATGCAACCTATATGACGGTTCGCGGAGAGGATATTGACACGGTAACGGTTCTCAAAGGCAGAGACGCCGTCAGAAACAAAATGGACGAAATAAGCGCCAAAATGAAGATTAAGGCGGCAACAGCCAAGGAGGAGGGCACTTTCACCTCATTGCAGGTTATCAATGAGATGATGGCAAGAGGCGTTGAGCTTCTGCCGATAGATATTTATAAATCCACGGCGAATAAATATGTGATTGAGGACGGAAAAATCCGTCTGCCGTTTTCGGCAATCGCCGGCTGCGGAGGCTCTGCGGCGCAAAGCCTTGAAGCGGCTAAAAACGACGGAGGCGGAGAATTCCTTTCTATTGAGGATTTGCAGATGCGCTCCGGAGTTTCTAAATCGATTATTGCCGCTTTGGAGGAGGGCGGAGCACTCGATTCCTTGCCCAAAACAACACAGCTCAGTTTCTTTTAACAGGGAGGCATAAATGAAGTCTGAAACACCGCTGCGCCAAAGACCTTGGTACAAGCTTGACAATGCGGGAAAAATTTTTCCGGGTCAAAACACATCAACTTGGTCAAATATTTTCAGGATATCGGTTACGCTCACGGAGAAAATCGATTCGTCGCTTCTCGAAAAAGCTCTTGAAATGACGGTTCCGCGCTTTCCGTGCTTCAATGTGCGGATGAAAACGGGCTTTTTCTGGCACTATCTTGAAAAAAATCCCAACGGCGCTCCGCCTGTTATGCCCGATATCGCCAATCCCTGCCACAGAGTCAGGTGGGACGAAAACAGGGGCTATCTTTTCCGCATTTATTACTATGAAAACCGAATTTCCGCCGAGTTTTATCATGCCATAACCGACGGTTTCGGCGCTTCACGCTTTCTGATGACCTTAACAGCGGTTTATCTTCGCCTGACGGGTAAGGAAATACCCAACGGCGAAAGCGTTTATGATATCAACGAAAAGCCGCGCATTGAAGAAAGTGAAGATTCCTATCTGAAATATGCAAAATCGGATACCAAGGCAAAGCGGCTGAAAAAATTCGTTTATCATTACAGGGGCGAAAAGCTCCCAAAGCATTATGTTAATGTAACAACGGGCTATATTCCCGTTGAAGCAATAAAAACAAGAGCAAAGGCTCACGGAGCTACCGTTACGGAATATATAGCCGCCGTTTTGCTGTGGATAATGTATAACATTCAAAAGGAAGAGGGCAAAACGGAAAAGGAAATCGGGGTTCAGATTCCCGTTAATCTTCGCAACACCTTTGCGAGCGAAACCCTGCGTAATTTTTCGCTTTGCTATTCTTTCAATATCGACCCGAAAAGGGGAGAATACACTCTGCCCGAAATTATTCGCCTTGTTTCCCTTTATCTGCGCTACATTAACAACGAAAAAGAACTGAGAGCTATGATGAAGGGTAATATCGGGCTTGAAAAAAACCCGATTATGAGAATTTTGCCGCTGGTGCTCAAAGACTTCGGCATCGGTATGGCTTTTAAGCTGACGGGTGAAAAGGGTGTCAGCGCGGTTATTTCAAATGTCGGAATAATCAGAATGCCCGCCGAAATGGAGCAGTATATCGAAAAAATGATGATAATGATGGGTCCCGGCAGGCTTAACGGTTCACGGTGCGCCGCGCTTTCATTTAAAGGCACGCTCGCAATAACCGTTTCAAATATTTACAAAGACCCCAAAATTCAAAGAGAGCTTTTCACGGCGCTGGTTAAAGAGGGAATACCCGTTAAGGTGGAGAGCAACAGAAATTCAATAGAAAAGGAGGCTTATGCCAATGTCATATTGCGTTAACTGCGGCGTGGAGCTTGAAAACGGCTGCGGCGCCTGCCCCCTTTGTGACACTCCGATTATCAATCCGAGAGAAAGCGGCGGCAAATCGCAGAAGCCCGCCTATCCCGAAAATTTCAATATTCCCGAATCGGCTGATAAACGGTATTTTGTTTTTGTGGTTTCAATAGCAATGCTTATTCCGAATATCGTTCTTTCCGTTTTGGATTTTGCGTTTTTTCACACGGGAGCGGTAACTTATATAGCATCGGCAAGCGCTTTGATTTGGATTTGGTTTCTGTTTCCGCTTCTTTGGAAAAAGCCTCTGCCGCTTTTGCTTCTTACGCTTGATGCGGCGTCGCTTGCGGCGTTTTTGAATCTGATAAGAATTAAAAGTGAGAGCGCAGGGTGGTTTTCCGCCGTTGCGCTGCCCATTGTGGTTTCTCTGTGGGTGGTTTCGGCACTGTTTATGCTTTGGCTCAAAAAGCCGAGAAGCAGGTCTCTGAAAGCCATTGCCGCGCTCACGGCGATAAATATTGTCAGTTTTGTTGTTGAAATCTGTTTCAATATGTTTTATAATAATAAATTACAGATATGGATTTCGCTTGCTGTAACTGCCTGCTGTATACCGCTCACGGTGTTTTTTGTCGCTCTTTCAAAGAGCAGGCGGCTTAAAGCGTGGGTCAGCAGGAAATTTTATGTTTGATATTGTTGAGAAAGGATGACATATATGTGGCGTTACATTGTTTCGGGTGCGGTGCTTGCCGCCGCCGCAATAACGGCGATTAAAGCGGCAAAATTTGTTCCTGAAAAGAAAGATTACGGCAAAGCTTCCGAGGAAAAGGTTGACGCAAAGAGAGCGCAGGAAAACCTCTCAAAGGCAATCTCCATTCCGACAGTCAGCTATCCCGAAAAGGAAAAGGTTGATTTTTCACAGTTTGAAAAATTTCATAAATTCCTTGAAGAAGCTTATCCGCTTATTCACAAAAATCTCACCAAAGAGGTTGTCAACGAAGCAAGCCTGATTTATTGCTGGAAAGGAACAAGAAGCGACCTTGAACCTATTGCTCTGCTTTCACATCAGGATGTCGTTCCCGTTTCATCGGGCACGGAAGCCGATTGGGAGCATCCTCCTTTTGAGGGGGTTAATGACGGCGAATTTATCTGGGGCAGAGGCGCGCTCGATATGAAAAACCATCTTATCGGCGTTATGGAAGCGGTTGAAACCCTGCTTGAAGAAGGCTTTGTTCCCGAGAGAGATGTTTACCTGCTCTTCGGTCAGGATGAAGAGGTTGTTGCTTCGGGCAACGGCGGCGCAAAAGCGATAATGGAAACTCTTAAAGCAAGAGGAATTCATTTTGACAGCATTATTGACGAGGGCGGCGCAATTCTTCCGATTAATATTAAGGGTATTCTTGAAAATAAAGAGCTTGTCGGCGTCGGCATAGCCGAAAAGGGCTACACCGATTATGAAATAACCGTTACCGCAAAGGGCGGTCATTCATCTCAGCCCCCCAAGCACTCCGCTCTCGGTGAGCTTGCCGAGGTTATCGAGGATCTCGAAAATCACCAGTTTAAGGCTGAGCTGCTGCCGTTTGTCAGAGACCTTTTCTCAGGTCTTGGCAGAAACTGCACCTACCCCGCAAGGCTTGTTACCTGCAACATTCCGCTTCTTCAGCCCGTTATCAAGGCTGTTATGAAGCAGATTCCGCCTGCCGCCTGCCTTGTCAGAACAACTACTGCCGTTACCATGGCTGAGGGAAGCCCCGCGGCTAATGTTTTGCCGCAAAAGGCAAGCGTAATCGTCAATTTCAGGCAGATGCCCGGCGTTACCGTTAAGGATGTTGAAAATCATATTCGCAAGGTTTGCAGAAACAAGGATATTGAGGTCAAGGTTCTCAAAGCCAAGGAAGCTTCTAAATTCTCCCCGACCGATTCACGAGCTTTCAAAATTATTGAAGAGCTTTGTATGCAGGATAACAGCAACAGCGTTGTTGCTCCCTACCTTGTAATGGGCGGCACGGACGCTTGCTACTATGAGCCGATATGCGAGAATATCTACCGCTATTCTCCCTATAAAGTAACGGTCGGTCTGCTTCGCTGCACTCACGCAACAAACGAGAGAATTCCCGTTGATACCATTGCACCCGGCGTTGCATTCTTTAAGAGATATATCAGAAGAGCTTCGGCTGAATAAAATAGAAAGCGGGATTTCCGTGTATTCTGTTCTTATTGCGCCTGACAGCTTCAAGGGCACTTTAACTGCCGATGAGGTCTGTGATATTATCGGGCGCGCTTTTGAAGATACAATTAAAGATATAAAAATAACAAAGCTCCCTGCTGCCGACGGCGGCGAGGGGCTTTGCGCCTGTTTGAAGCAAATATGCGGCGGCGAAACGGTAAGGGCTCGCGTCAGCGGAGTTTTCGGTGAGAAGATGACCGCCGAATACCTGATGCTTGATAATAAAACGGCTGTTATTGAAACTGCCGCCTGTGCGGGGCTTCCGCTTGCAGGCGAAAGAAAAAATCCCGAGCGGGCAACCACCTACGGCGTAGGCGAGCTTATTATGAATGCGGCGAAAAACGGCGCGGAAAAAATTTTGCTCGGGCTTGGCGGTAGCGCAACAAATGACTGCGGCTTCGGTATGGCGGCGGCTCTCGGCTGGCGGTTCGTGAAAGCAAGCGGCGAGCCTTTTGTGCCCGTCGGCGGAACTCTTTGCGAAACGGCGGCTGTTTATCCGCCCGAAAAATCGCTCGGAATTCCCGTGACGGCGGCTTGTGATGTTGAAAATCCGCTTTTCGGAAAAAACGGCGCTGCTTATGTCTTTGCTCCTCAAAAGGGCGCGGACGAAGCAATGGTTAAGCGGCTCGATTTGGGTCTGCGGCACTCTGCAAAAATCATTGAAAAGGCTTTGAATATAAACATTGCCGAAATGAAAGGAGCGGGAGCGGCAGGAGGATTGGGCGCGGGAGCGGCGGCGTTCCTCGGCGCGGAGCTTAAAAAGGGGATAGATATTATCCTTGACGCGGCGGAGTTTGATGAAAAAGCCTCGCAAGCCGATTTGATTATTACGGGCGAGGGCAGGCTTGATTTTCAGAGCGCAGGCGGTAAGGTAGTTTCGGGAGTTGCCTCAAGGGCGGCGGCTCGGGGCAAAAGAGTGATTGCAATATGCGGAAGCAGGGGAGAAGGAGCGGAAGAAATAAAGAAGCTCGGAATAAGCAGGCTTTATTTTGCCTGCAAAGAAGAAAAACCGTTTGAAGAAATAATTAAAACCTGCCGCGAGGATTTATTCAGGATATCTCTTTCGGCGGCAGAAGATATAATTAAGGCGCTTTCGCACTAAGCGAAGAACAAAAGAAACGGTAATATAAAATGATGGCTTGTATTGGAAATTCAACCGATACAAGCCATTTGATTTTTGTTTGGAATTAAGATTAAATTATTTATGTTTTTTGCAGCAAGGACCATTTTTATGCTCCGACATCGTTTCCTAAATCGCAGGTGTAAACAAACTCTATTTTGTCGCCGTCTTTAACGGCGTAAGAGCTGCACCCCTCATTAGGAAAAGCTCCGTTGACCTTATACATCCAGCCCGATTTTGAACCGCAGTCCTTTTCGTAAATTTGATGTATTCCCTCTATGTAATAGTTGTCATATCCGGGGGTGTATTCAAATTCAAGCTGTATTCCGCCTGCTTGGCAGTATTTGCAGTTATCCGCGCAATGCCCCGAAGCGCACGCTCTTTTGAGAATATCAAAAACGGTTTCGCCCGGAGTGAATTCAACTGTTGTTTCCCTTAGAATTATTCCGTCCTTGGGCACAAAAGGCGCTTTTTCCTTTTTAAGCTTGTCCGAATTTGCAAGCACGGACGCACAGCTTATCGATATTGTGCAAGTGTGCTTTTGCGGCTGAATGATTACGGGCGCCTGCGCCGTGTTGCTTTCGGGTGCGGCGGTTTTGCTTTCCCGGACAGAAGATGTTTTCGGAGCCGCGGTTGCTTTTACCGTGGTTGCAGGGTCGGTCGGCTCAACATAAGGTGTTCGCACCGTTGTTCGCTTAACCCTTGCGGCGGTTGTTTTAAGAGTTGTAACAAAAGCCGAAGCCGTTGCTTTGAGCGTTGACGCAGAGGATGGCGCGTTTTTTGAGCTTTCGCTGTGAGCAATGCCGCTTTCAGAGCTTGATTTGCTCTCATTTACGGCTGATTCGGGACTTTCGCTTTGAGCATTGCCGCTGCCCGTTTCATATGTTACGGAACTCGTGGTTACTGCGATTTCCTCCGCGTTTTTTTGGCAGGAGGCGCAGGCAAAGAGAAAGACAAATGTCATCAGCAGGGCGGTTATTCTTTTCATCCTATATCACCGACCGTTTGTGAAAATTTTGATTATCGATGTGAAAAACCCGATGATTGAAGTAAAAATGTTTTTGAACCAATCGGCAAGCCTGTCGAAAAACGATTTTTCGGCGGGTTCTTTTTTTTCAGCTTTTTCAAGAGCAAAAACCGTTCCCGAATCGTTTTTATAAAACAGCTTTCCGTCATCTCCGACTGCAATCGGGCTTATGCAGTAGCCCTGCGCCGCCGTTTCGGGAACAAAAAGCTGCTCTGCGGCGGGCGCGTCAATGTTTGCACCGTCCGTTATAACGCTTATGCCGCCGGGAGAGGAATTATAGGTCGAATAAATCAAGACCTTGCCGCCTTCGTCTTCATAAGCCGTTGAGATAAGCAATTCACTTTGGGGATATCCGCCGCTCGGAATGTCCCTAATAACACTCATGGTATTAATATCAATTATGTTAATACTGCCGCTGAAGCCTTTTTGCTGAACGCCTATATAGGCTCTGCCGTTGCACACGGTCGGGGTTGAGGTGGAAGCGCCCGAAAGCTTGAGAAATTCGGGATTTCCAAATTTTCCGCCGCTTGTGAGCGGAATTTTACAGAAATAGCCCGCCTTGGTAACGAAAAACAGATTTCCGTTATCCTCGGCAATTCCGCTGCGCTGATCTCCGATAATTTCCGCCGTGTCGGTTATTTCACCCGTCAGTCTGTTAAAGCAAACAAGGCTTCCTGCCGCCTCGTTGTCGGCAGAGCCGTTATCTCCGCCGGCAACGGCAAAGCTGCCGTTAACGAAGCATTCCGACCAATAAAAGCCGCCCTTGCGGGTGCAGCTCCATTTTGTTTCTCCCGTTTGAGCGTCAAGGCAAACAAAATTTGCGTCAAGCTCCTCATCGTTCCAAAAACCCGTGTAGAGTAAACCGTCATAGAAAACGGCGCGGGTCAGAGCCTGACCGCCGAGAGGGTCGGAGCTTACCCAAAGTGAATTCATCGTTTCCCTGTCGAATGTCTGAATTATTCCGTTTTCAAGCGGGCAAAAGATTTTTCCGTCGGCAACGGTGACGGGGGTGTAGCCGAAGCTCGGCTCGGAAGCCATCTGAACGCTTTGGATTATTTCTCCGCTGTCTGCGCTTATTTTATAAAGCTTATTTCGGCTCATAACAAAAACAAAATTGCCGTCAGCCGTCGGCACGCTCGGCGCGTCACGGTAGCCCGAGCCGATTTTGAGCGACCATTTAAGCCGTGTTTCTTCCGCATTGACGGGCGTTTCCATTGCCGTGACCTGCGCCGAAACGGGAATAATAGCCGAGATAAATATAATTGCGCTAAGAAGCAGAGCGGCAACCGGCTTAATCCTTTTCATCATAAAACACCTGCGATAAACTCAATAATTCTGCTGAACCAGCTAATGTTTACCGTTATGGAGATATACTCGCTTTTGTCGGGCGCATTGCCCTTGATATCGGCAAAGTAAAAGTTTACGGTGAGAGTTATTGTGCCGTTATCAGGGTCAGCGTTAAGCTTTGCGCT
>JAEDGK010000011.1 GCA_016297555.1 Clostridiaceae bacterium | reverse complement strand
GTGAAAACGCGAAATTTAACGGTCAATTCGTAGGGGACGATGCCCACATCGTCCCGGAATTAATGAGGAATTCGTAATGCGTAATTCGGAATTCAGGATAGGCTCCGCCTATGACCGATTATATTCCATAAAAGTAGGGGCGACCCCGCGTGGTCGCCCGTTGCTTGTTTAATAAAATTTTGTTTTCTCGGCGGCAAACCGTAGGGACAGCCCTTGCGGCTGTCCGTGAAAACGCGAAATTTAACGGTCAATTCGTAGGGGACGATGCCCACATCGTCCCAAAATTACCGCCGTTTTTCGTAGGGAACGCTGTCCTCAGCGTTCCGCAAAAATCCGGAATTCGCAATGCGTAATTAATGAATTGTTAAACAATATTGTTTGTTTATAAATCCAATGTAGGGCGGCTTGACCACAAGCCGCCGAAAAAATGATTGTTTTTATTCCCAATCCTCCGTCACGGCAAAGCAAAAGACGGAGGGAGTTACCAGTATTATATTTCTCCTATGCAAAAATCGCCGTCAACAGCGGTGATTTTTGCTTTTATTATGCCGCATAGCTTTTCGCTTGAAGCGATTTTTACGGGCGTGTAGTTTGCGGTGTAGCCCTGAATGTAGCCCGAGTGGTGTTCCTCGGTAAGCACCTCAAGCGTTTTGCCGATTTGACCTTCGAGAAAGCGTCTGCGGATTTCTTCTGTGGCGGCGGTCATCATTGCCGCTCGCTGTTCTTTTATCGATTTTTCAACCTGTTCCGTCATTTTTGCGGCGGGAGTTCCCGGTCTTGCCGAATAGGGGAAAATATGCACCTTTTCAAATCCGACCGTTTTTACGAATTCGAGAGAGGTTTCAAAATCCTCCTGCGTTTCGCCCGGGAAGCCGACCATTACATCGGTCGTCAGCGAAGCGCCGTCAAAGGCGGCTCGGAGCTTTTTGCATAAATCAAGATACTCCGCGCTGTTATAATGACGGTTCATCGCTTTGAGCGTTTTATCACAGCCGCTTTGAAGCGAGATGTGAAACTGCGGGCAGAATTTCGGGATTTTTGCAAGCTCCGCTATTATATCATCGGTCAGGTGATCGGGCTCAAGCGAGCCGAGCCGGACTCTTTTTATTCCGTCAAAGGAAGCTGCCGCCCGCACCGCGTCAACGATTGTCATTCCGCAGTCCGTGCCGTAGGCGGAAAGATTGATGCCTACAAGCACTATTTCGCTGAAACCGTTTCTTTCAAGAGCGGCAATCTCTGTTTTCAGTTCGTCAAGCGGCTTTGAGCGAACCCTGCCGCGGGCATAGGGGATAATGCAATAGGAGCAAAACCTGTTGCACCCGTCCTCGATTTTAACGCTTGCGCGGGTTCTTTCGCGGAAGTCGCTTATCGTGTCGCCCGAGAATTTTTCCCCCGATTCGTGGCTGTCAACGGCCACTATTCTGCCTGCTCCGTTGATATATTGCATTATATAGTCATAAAGCCGCGCGTTGCTTCTGTTGCCGATAACAATGTCTGCCTGGCTGAGCTGTGCTCCGAGCTCGGGGAACGCCTGCGGCATACAGCCCGTGAGCACAACGATGCTGTCGGGGTGAAGCTTTTTGAAACGGCGGACTGTCTGACGGGTCTTTCTGTCGCTTTCGGCAGTAACCGTGCAGGAGTTTATTATATAAACATCCGCAGGCTCGGAATGGTCAACGGTGGTAAAGCCGTGAGCTTCAAGGCTTTGCGCCATTGCCTGTGATTCATATTGATTGACCTTGCAGCCCAAGGTGAAAAATGCGGCTTTCATAAAAGCTCTCCTTAACTATACAGATAATCACATATTAATGGATATTATATCAGAAAAAGTTGTGATAATCAATGGCAATTACGGCATACATATAAATTAAACGAATAAAGTGCCGCCGCGAAGTGCAATCGGCGGCTTGTGAAAGGGGATTTATATGAAAAAGCTTGTCAAGGCTGTTGCGGCACTGCTTGCCGTTGCCGTGTGTATGGCTTCGGGCGTGGTTTCATATGCGGAGGAAGCCGCTCTGCCTGTTGAAATCAAAGCCAAAGCCGCCGTGCTTATGGACGCTTCAACGGGCAAGGTGCTTATGAAATACAATGAAAACGAAAAGCTTTATCCTGCGTCTGTCACAAAAATAATGCCGCTTCTGCTTGTGACCGAGGCGATAGATTCGGGCAAAATCGCGCTCAGCGATGTGGTTACGGTTACGGGCACGGCGGCGTCAAAGGGAGGCTCTCAAATCTGGCTCAAAGAGGGAGAGCAGATGACGGTTGACGATTTGCTCAAAGCAACTGCGGTTTACAGCGCAAATGACGCCTGCACGGCGCTCGGCGAATACATAGCAGGCAGCGACGAAGCGTTTGTTGAGATGCTCAATGAGCGTGCCGCGCAGCTCGGAATGACAAACACTCATTTTGAAAACTGCACGGGGCTTGACGATACAACGGAAAATCACCTTACAACCGCTCTTGATGTTGCAATAATGTCGCGCGAGCTGTTGAAGCACGAGATTATTATGAACTACACCACGATATGGATGGATTCTCTGCGAGAGGGAAAAACCGAGCTTGTCAACACAAACAAGCTTGTCAGATTTTATGAGGGAACAACGGGGCTGAAAACGGGAACAACCTCAAAAGCAGGCTGCTGTGTTTCAGCAAGCGCGCTCAGGGACGGCACTCATCTGATAGCCGTTGTTATGGGCAGCGACAACAGCACCGACCGCTTTGAAACCGCAAAGGCACTTCTGAATTGGGGCTTTGCAAATTACACCACGGTAACGCCCGTAATTGACGCCTCTCTTATCCCCGATGTCGGAGTTATCAACGGAGTAACGGAAAAAATCACGCCGAAAATCCCTTTGGTTTCTCCCGTGCTTGTGGAAAAGGGCAAAGAAAAGGAAATTACTCAGACTATCGACCTTGCGGTTGATGTTGCGGCTCCCGTTGAGCAGGGTCAGGCTCTCGGAACGGTCACATTCAAGCTCGGCGATGAAATACTCGGCGAATATAAGCTGACGGCACCCGACAGCGTAAAACCGCTGACATTTATGATTGTGTTCACAAGAATTTTACGCTCTGTTGCATCATAATTTAAAAATTACTGTTTACAACGGCAAATAAAATATGGTAGAATAAATACAACAAAGGGAAAACCTGCGTTGTATTTATTTCTATCAGGAACAATTACCAAAAAACACCCGCGCTTTTGTGATAAATTCTAATAAATTTTTGCTTTTTTATGTTGCAATACAAGCCGTAATAGGGTAAAATATATTAGATATTCAGCATTCAGCGGGGTGTAAAAGAGATGGCAATAAAGCTTAATTTAAAATATGCGGGCGATTTTGCCCGTGAAGAAAGCCTGAAAGCAATGCAGGCTGAGGTTTCAAAGGCTCATGAAATGCTTCATAACGGAACGGGGCTCGGCAGCGATTTTCTCGGCTGGGTTGATCTTCCCGTAAATTATGATAAAGCGGAGTTTGAAGAAATCAAGCGTTGTGCGGAAAAAATCAAGAATGATTCGCAGGTGCTTCTCGTTCTCGGCATCGGCGGTTCATATCTCGGCGCAAGAGCGGCGATAGAGTTTGTTAAGTCAAACAATTACAATCTTATCAAAAAGGATACTCCCGATATCTATTTCGGCGGCAACACCATCAGCTCGTCGGCTGTTGCGGAGCTTATGCAGCTCATTGACGGCAGAGATTTTTCGATAAATGTTATTTCAAAATCCGGCACGACCACCGAAACCGCGGTTGCTTTCCGTATTTTCAAAAAGATTATCGAAGAAAGATACGGCAAAGAGGAAGCGGCAAAGCGCATTTATGTTACAACCGATAAATCCAGAGGCGCGCTGAAAGCGCTTGCCGACAGCGAGGGCTACAAGACCTTTGTTGTTCCCGACGATGTCGGCGGCAGATATTCGGTGCTTACAGCCGTCGGTCTGCTCCCGATAGCCGTTGCGGGCATTGATATTGACGCTCTTATGCAGGGCGCGGCCGCCGCAAGAGAAGATTATGCGGGCGAAGATATAATGACAAACGATTGCTATAAATATGCGGCAATCAGAAATATGCTTTACCGCAGCGGAAAGTCGATAGAGATGCTTGCCGCCTATGAGCCGTCAATGACGCTCTGGTGCGAATGGTTCAAGCAGCTTTTCGGTGAGAGCGAGGGAAAAGACGGTAAGGGAATCTATCCTTCATCTGCAATCTTTTCAACCGACCTTCATTCGCTCGGTCAGTATATTCAGCAGGGTGAGCGCAAGCTGTTTGAAACGGTTATCTGGGTTAATTCCCCCAAAACCGATGTTGAAATCGAGCCGGACGAGATTAACGGCGACGGCTTGAATTTCCTTGCAGGCAAAACGCTCCACTATGTTAACGGCAAGGCCTTTGCGGGAACCGTGCTTGCTCATACCGACGGCGATGTGCCCAACATCGTTATCGAGATTGACAGGCAGGATGAAGCCGATCTCGGCAGACTTATCTATTTCTTTGAAAAGGCGTGCGGAATTTCAGGCTATATTCTCGGGGTTAATCCTTTTGATCAGCCCGGAGTTGAGAGCTATAAAAAGAATATGTTCGCCCTGCTCGGCAAGCCCGGCTACGAGGCTGCAAGGCAGGAGCTTGAAGCAAGACTTAAATAAACACACAGGAGGATTTCAAAATGATTTATCTTATTATCGGCAACAAAGGTTCAGGAAAAACCAAGAGGCTTATCGACCTCGTCAACGGTGCGGTTGAAAAGTCAAACGGCAATGTTGTCTGCATCGAAAAAGAAAGACTTTTGACATACAATGTCAATTACAGAGCAAGACTTGTTGAGACTGACCATTACAAAATCAGCGGTTATGACGCATTCTACGGCTTCCTGAGCGGAATTATCGCAGGCGACCATGACATAACAGATGTTCTTGTTGACGCAACTCTCAAAATCGGCGGCAAGGATTATGAGGCTCTTGCCTGCTTCCTTGAAAAGGTTGCCGAGCTTAGCAAAATTGCCGATCAGGATTTCACTTTCACAATTTCGTGCGATGAAAGCGATCTTCCCGAGAGAATTTTTACATTTTGCGAAAAAATCTGAATTTAATTTAAATTTTAGTTGACAAATTGCGCCGATAACTATATAATATTTTGTGCGTGATTTTAGGTGAAAATTGATGATATTGGATTTAGAGCCTATTTTCAATAACGAAGGTATGGTCAAAGAGTTCAGCTATGAGCTTGACCTTTCCGAGCAGGAGCTTAGCGGCGTTAAGCCTTTTTCAACTCCCGTCAGGGTGAGCGGCTCAGTCGGAAATCACACGGGCGTTGTTGAGCTGAGCGCAAAAGCGGAGTTCGTTCTTGATATGAATTGCGACCGCTGCGCCAAGCCGATAAAGCTTGCTTTGACCGCCGATGTTTTTCATACGCTCGTTACAAGCCTTAACGATGAGGCAAACGATGAGCTTTTGCTCATAAACGAGCTCCGCTTTGATCTTGATCCGCTTGTTACCGAGGATATTTTCCTCGAGCTTCCGTCAAAATTCCTCTGCTCTGAGGATTGCAAGGGAGTTTGCCCCAAATGCGGAAAAGATCTTAACACAGGTTCATGCAGCTGCGAAAAAGAGATTGACCCGCGCCTTGCGGCTCTCAAGCAGCTTTTGGATAATTAAAACAAAGAACCTTACGGTTTAATAAAGCACAAAAATTAAGGAGGTGCTTAAGAATGGCAGTACCCAAGAGAAGAGTTTCAAAGGCAAGAAGAGATAAGAGACGCTCAAATGTATGGAAGATGTCTGCTCCCCAGCTTGAAAAATGCTCAAACTGCGGCGAGTTCAAGAGATCACACAGACTTTGCCCCGAGTGCGGTTATTACAACGGCAAGCAGGTAGTTGTTAAGGACGCATAAGGCAGGTTAATTGCTGATTAAATCGGCAGATTTCTGTATGATTTAATCAAGTGGCTTCCAAAATAAAGCGGCAGAGGCATCAAAGCCCCTGCCTTTTATTTTTGCTGTCAAAATCCAAAAAGGCTGTTATCAAAGCTCCGAAAATGAGCCGATAACAGCCTTTTACTGTATTGTGTTGATTATACGCCCGAATAAGCAGAGAAGCCGCCGTCAACGGGAAGCACAACGCCTGTTATGAAGCCCGAATATTCCTCATCGCAAAGGAATACGAGAGCGCCCGTTAAATCAGCGGGCAC
Source organism: Clostridiaceae bacterium (assembly GCA_016297555.1). Classification (GTDB taxonomy): domain Bacteria; phylum Bacillota; class Clostridia; order Oscillospirales; family Acutalibacteraceae; genus CAG-177. Next base: position 22,114 of record JAEDGK010000011.1, on the reverse strand, counting down.
GCCGAAGCGGCGCATGGGCGTGTGTGTGATGATTTTGTTTGAACGCTCGGTGAGAGAGCCGTCCTCATTATAGAGAAGCTTGGCGTTCTGGATTGTTGAGAAAAATCCGGGAGCGATGGCGTTAACCCTGATGCCGACATCCGCAAAATGAACAGCCATCCACTGCGTGAAGTTTGAAACGGCTGCCTTTGCCGCAGAATAAGCGGGAATTCTCGTAAGAGGCTTAAAGGAATTCATTGAGGAAACATTGAGAATGGTTGCGTTTTTGTTGCCGACCATTTCTTTGGCAAAGCACTGCGTTGTGAGCAGAGTGCCGAGAAAATTAAGGTTGAAAACAAATTCGATTCCCTTGGCGTCAAGGTCAAAGAAGGTTTTAACTCCCTCTGCCTTTTCTGCCATATCTTTAAGCTCAAGAGTGTCCTTGGTTGTTGTGCCGAGCGGTGAATTTCCGCCTGCGCCGTTGATGAGTATATCGCATTTACCGAAGGTTTCGTTTACCTTTGCCTTAGCCGCTTCAAGGCTCTCGGGCTCAAGAACATTGCAGGCAACCGCAACTGCCGTGCCGCCCGCCGCCGTGATTTCGTCAACCACTTTCTGAGCCGCTTCTTCTCTGAGGTCAAGAACGGCAACCTTTACTCCGAGGTTGGCAAGGTCTCTTGCAAAACCGCTGCAAAGCACTCCGCCGCCGCCTGTTACAACGGCAACTCTGCCCTTTAAATTTTCGTGAAACATTTTAAAAACTCCTTTCATCAGCCGAGGTTAACGCTTTCGTCTGTTTTGGAGGACTCATAGCACGCCGCAACCATTTTTGCCGCGCAGGCTCCCTCAAAAGCGTCAATGCCGAATTTTCTGCCTGTTTTAAGGCAATCGTAAAAATCATTTATAAGCAGGGAGTGACCTACTCCCCAGTAGCTCTGACCGTGATAAATTATATCGGGTCTGCTGCAAATCTCTGTTATTTTCCCGCTTTTATCAAAGGAATAAAGCTTTTCGCCTTCAAGGCGCAAGGTGCCGTTTTCAAAGGCAATTTCAATAAAAACAGGTGAGTTTTCCGCATAAGCGGTGGTAGCATAAAGGATTGCGGAAGCTCCGCTTTCAAGCTCCATAAGAACGCTTGCCGTATCCTCAACCTCAATTATTCCCTTGAGATGGTCATTTGAAACATGGGCATTTATTTTTTTGCAGTTTCCGCCGAAATATCTGATTAAATCAACGGTGTGTATCGCTTGATTTATCAGAACTCCGCCGCACTCCTTTTCGAGAGTGCCGTGCCAGTCATCGGAATAATATCTCTCATCTCTGCTCCATGTAACAAATGCTCTTATTGAGCGGAGCTTTCCCATGGAGCCGGATTCAATCATACCCTTGACATATTGCACGCAATTATTGTATCTGTTCTGAAAGCAAACTCCGACCTGCTTGCCGCTCTGAGCCTGAGCCTCGATAAGAGCATCGGCTTCGGCGGCTGAAACGGAGCAGGGCTTTTCTGTCAGCACATTTATTCCTTTGGCAAGTGATTTCAACGCCATGGGAGTGTGCAGATAATGCGGAGTGCAGATGTGAACTGCGTCAAGCTGTTCGTTTTCAATAAGCTCGTCAAAATCGTAATATGCCCTTGCGCCAAATTCGCTTGCTTTGGCGTCGGCGCGCTCGGGCTTTATGTCGGCAACGGCGGCAATTTCGGTTTCAGGGTTTTCGTTCAAAGCCTTGAAATGCATTTTTGAAACATTTCCGCAGCCGATAACAGCAACTTTCATAATAAGCTTTCCTTTCGGCAATCAGAAGGTTGAGGACATATCGCCCTGAACGGCGGCGGTAACATTCTCTTTTTCGGCGTTGCCGGAAGCAATTTTCTTCTGAAGCTCAGAATAGAAAAGCTCCTCGTCAACGGGCAGAGATACCTCTTTGCCGAGCCAAGCGGAAAGATGAGCCGCATTTGAGATGGAAAGACCTCTGATGCCCTCTTCGCCCTTAGCGACAAGCTCTTCACCCCTGAGGATGGCGGCGGCGAATTTGTTTGTTACCTCTGAATGTTGCTTGTTTCTGCCGTCGGTTTCAACATCTATCCATTCGCCCTCAAGCTTATCAAAGCCGCCCTGCGCCGTTGCACAGTGCTCCGAGGTTTTGCCTTTGAGCTTATAAAGACGGAGCTTGTTATCCTCGCAGACAAGCTTTCCGCCGTCAAGCGTGATTTCAAAGCGGTTTGTGCCGGGGCAGTCGCCCGTGGTGGTAATGAAAGTGCCGGTTGCGCCGTTTGCGTATTCGGCATAGATTGTTACATCATCCTCAACCTCAATGTTATGCCACTTGCCCTCATGGCAAAATGCTCTTATCTTAACGGGCATACCGCATATCCACTGCCAAAGGTCAAGATTGTGGGGGCATTGGTTGAGCAGAACTCCGCCGCCTTCTCCTGCCCAGGTTGCACGCCATCCGCCGGAATTGTAATAAGCCTGAGTGCGGTACCAATCGGTGATAATCCAACTTACGCGTCTGATTTCGCCGAGCTCGCCGCTCTGAACAAGCTCACGCATTTTTCTGTAAACGCAGTTTGTGCGCTGGTTATACATAATTCCGAAAACAAGGTCGGTCTTTGCCGCCGCCTCATTCATTTCTTTGACCTGCTTTGCATAAACTCCCGCGGGCTTTTCGGTCAAAACATGAATACCCTTTTTGAATGCATACTGTGCAATGGGGGAGTGGTCATAGTGCGGAGTAGCGATAATAACGGCGTCAACCTCGCCGCTGTCAATGAGAGCTTCCGCGGAATCAAAGGTTTTCAGCGAGGGCATAAGCTCCTTTGCCGCCGCAAGCCTTTCGGGCACGATATCGGCGCAGGCGGTTATGCGAAGCTCCTTGTGCTTGCCCTCAAGATGCATCTTTATGTGTGAAGTACCCATATTGCCCACGCCTATGATGCCGAGCCTTACGGGCTGAATTTTGGTTTCAATCATTGTGTGAATTGCTGAGCAAGCTGCCGCAAACGACGATTTGTTATCGGGATAAACAAATTCCTTGTTCATTCCCTTTGCCGTTGCGTCATCGGGCTCAAGAGCGTCAAGCCCCTCAAAAACTCTGAGGTGAGGCTCAACGGAGAGGAAATAAACGCCCTCTTTTTCGTCAAGCATACGCAGAATTTCTTCAAGATGACCGTCGCCCTTGCCTGCGGGAACAACCGTGTTGCTCGCGCCGATGCAGTCCTTGATATGCATATATGTTACGCGGTCTTTGAGAAGCTTGAAGCCCTCGAGAGTGTTTGAACCGCACTGAATGTAGTTGGAGGGATCGAAAATGCAGCCGAGTCTTGAACCGAAATGTTCGGCAAGCTCAACGCATCTTTCGGTTATATCGCCGTAAATATCCTTTTCGTTTTCGTGGCAGCAGAGAACGCCGTGCTCATTGGCATAATCAACCATTGCCGTAAGGCGGGCGTAAACCTCGTCCTTATAATCCTCGGGTTTTTCTCCCTTGGTGAAAAAGAAGCTGAACATTCTTATGTATTTTGCTTCAAGAACCTTGGCAACCTCCACCGTGTTTTTGAAAGCTTCAAAGTGCGGTGCAAAGTCATCGGTTATCTCAATCTTGCCGTAGTGAGAGCCGATTGAAGAAACCTTCATTCCGTTTTCATCGAGAGTTTCTTTAAGCTTTTTCGCTTCGTCAACGGAAAAATTCGAGATATTTTTGCCGTTTACATTTCTCAGCTCGATGTATTCGATGCCGTTGGCTTTGCAGGCGGCTATTTGCTCGAGAATATCGGGCGAAGCTTCGTCGGCAAAGGCGGAAAAGAGAAATCTTGCCATATAATTAACCTCCGCGTAAGATATTATTGTTTTTATAAAAGTATAACATCTTTTGATAAGAATTCAAGGGTATTAAACAAAATAAAAGCGAAAATTTATTTTTTTTCGCCGTGCCGTGTAAAAACAAAAAAAGGGGTTGTCGCAATAAGACGAAGAAGCCGTTTTCTTTCGATGTCGGCGCAGAGAAAAGCCAAATCGGAAAAAACGGCTAAAAAGAAACATTAAATATTTATTTTAACTTTAAATACGATATTAAAATGGCTTGTATCGGTTGAATTTCCAATACAAGCCATTTTCTGTTATATTCGTTTCTTTTGTTCTTCGCTTAGTGCGACAGCGCCAACGGTTTATTATTCGGCGTCGTCGGCATTCTCCCAGTTATGCCAAACAGCCTGAACATCGTCGTTATCTTCAAACATTTCAAGCATTTTTGCCATATTTTTAATATCGTCGGGGTCGGTGAGTGCGGTGTATGTTGACGGAACATATTCAACCTCTGCGGAAACAAAGGAATAGCCCTTTGCTTCAAGGTCTTCACGGATTGCGCCGCAGTCATTCGGCTCTGTTCTTATTTCAAAAACGCCCTCGTCGGAGATGAAATCGGTTGCGCCTGCTTCAAGAGCGTCCTCCATGAGCTTATCCTCGTCAACGCCCTCCTGCTCGATAACTATAACGCCCTGCTTTGAAAACATAAAGGAAACACAGCCACTCTGACCCATATTTCCGCCGTATTTATCAAAATAATGGCGCATATCGCCCGCTGTTCTGTTGCGGTTGTCGGTGAGGGTTTCAACGATAACGGCAATGCCCGAGGGACCGTAGCCCTCGTAAACGATTTCTTCGTAATTTGCGCCGCCCGTTTCGCCCGCAGCCTTTTTGATTATTCTTTCGATATTGTCATTGGGAACATTGTTTGCCTTAGCCTTGGCAATAACATCCTTGAGCTTTGAGTTTGAAGCGGGGTCGGGACCGCCCTCGCGGACGATGACCGCTATTTCTCTGCCGATTTTTGTGAAGATTTTTGCTCTCTGATTATCGGTCTTTTCTTTTTTGCGCTTGATAGTGCTCCATTTTGAATGGCCTGACATTTGATAAACCTCGTTTCTTGCGGAAAGGCTGATTACTCAACTCTCCTTAACTGTTTTAACCGTAATATTATATAACAGCATATGCAATGTTGTCAAGTGTTATATCGCATGGTTGAAGCCCTCGCCGAGAATTTCGTTGGCTTCGCTGACGATGATAAAGGTTTTGTCATCGATTGATTTTATGATTTTGATTATGCCCGATATCTCGTGCTTCCTTGCAACACAGATAAGAACATTTTTGCTCTCGCCCGTGTATGCTCCCACGGCGGGGATTATTGAAACTCCGCGCCTTGATGAGCTGATTATGGCTTTTGAAACCTCATCTGCCTTGTCGGTAACCACCATAAGCATTTTTCCGTTGCCCGTGCCGTAAATCATGGAATCGATAACCTTTGTGCTGACAAAGATAACGATTATAGCATAAAGACCTGTTTCGATGCTTCCGAAAACGAGCATACCTGCGGCGATTATAACCGCGTCTGCAAGCATAACAACTCTGCCGATTGTGATATGCGGAAAGAATTTGTGAACAAGGCGGGCAACAATGTCCGTGCCGCCGCTTGTTGCGCCGGTTATCATTATCAGCCCGAGCCCCGAGCCTTGCAAAAGACCGCAAAACAGAGAGGCAAGAATTTTGTCGCCCGTATAAACGGGGATAAACATTGCTATCAAATCCAGCGCCGCAGAGAGCAGAACGGTTACCCAAAGCGTTCTTGCAACAAGCTTTTTGCCGAGGAATATCCACATAAGAATGAGAAGGGGGATATTCAGCAAAAGGTTGACCGTGCCCACGGGCACGCTGAAAAGATGGTTGAGGATAACCGCAACGCCCGTTACACCGCTCTGAGCAATGGAATTGGGCACGGCAAAGCTGTTAACTCCGATTGAATAAAGAATACAGCCGATTATCCACATACCATTGTTCTTTAAAATATCCGATACTTTTGTTTTTTTCATAACAACACACTCCGTGAATTGCGGTTAATCCGCACGGCGGATTTCGCCGTAAAGCTGATTGATTCTGCTTATTTCACCTTTTAAATAAAGCCAGCCGAAAAGACATTCAAGCCCCGTTGCGTAATGATAATCGGCGCTTGAAGCATTTTTCGGAATACCTGCCGTATGGGCGTTTCTGCCCCGCTTGAATACGGCAAGCTCCTCCTCGGTCAGCAGAGGCATAATTTTTTTTATGCTTTCAGCCTGAGCGGCGGCGCACACACGCTTGCTTGCCGCCTGATGCAGGTCGTTAACAGGTCTGTTTGCCTGAGTAATAAGGTCGCTTCTTGTGAGCAAATCAAACACGGTGTCGCCCAAAAAAGCAAGAGCAAGCGGGCTGAAAGCAGATGCGTCAACGGGCTTTTCAAGCAAAGAATTCAAAATACCATCCCTCCGCAATCAGTTAACGAAATCAAATTCAAGGTCATAAATCGAAACGGTGTCGCCCTCGCTTATGCCCTTTTCGCGCAGAGCGTCAATAATACCGCTCGAAATGAGAATTCTTTGAAAATATTGGAGCGATTCGTAATCGTCAAGATCGGTGCGCTGAAGAATTTTGAGCAGCCACGGAGCTTCGACAAAATAAATATCGTCCTCAACGCGGATTGTGAAGCCCGTATCCTTCTGCTTTTCAAACATCTCAACGGGTATTTCCTCCGCTTCGTATTTTTTGATGGGAGGAAGCTCCTTGAGCTTTTTCCAGACCGCGCTTATCAGCTCGTCCGTGCCCTCGCAGATGGGAGCGCACATCGTGTGATATTCATAGCCCTTTTCTTCAAAGTAATTTTTCAGCCTTTCAAGCTGTTCGTCGCTTGCAAGGTCAATTTTGTTTGCCGCCACAATTTGCGGGCGTTTTGCAAGCTCGGGGTCAAATTTCTCAAGCTCGCGATTGATGATTTCAAAATCCTCAATCGGGTCTCTGCCCTCGCTCCCCGCCGCGTCAACAATATGAACGAGCAGACGGCAGCGGTCAACATGGCGCAGAAATTCGTGACCGAGCCCCACTCCGTCGCCCGCGCCCTCGATAAGCCCGGGAATGTCAGCCATAACGAAAGAGCTGCCCTCGCCGAGAGAAACAACGCCGAGAACGGGAGTTATGGTTGTGAAATGGTAGTTTGCAATTATCGGTTTGGCTTGGCTGACAACGGAAACAAGCGTGGATTTGCCGACATTCGGAAAGCCGAGCAAGCCGACATCGGCAAGGAGCTTCAGTTCAAGGCTGACCTCCCATTCCTCGCCGGGAGTGCCGTTTTTTGCAAACCTCGGAACCTGACGGGTGGGAGTGGCAAAGTGAGGATTTCCCCAGCCGCCTCTGCCGCCCTTGGCGGCGATAAAGGGCTCGTCGCCTGACATATCCGCCATAACCGCGCCGCTTTCGGTTTCTCTGATTATTGTTCCGCGAGGCACTTTGATTATCAAATCCTCTCCGCGCCTGCCGTTTTTTCTGCCGCCCGAGCCGTTTTCGCCGTTGGGGGCGGTGTATTTTCTTTTGTATCTGAAATCGGCGAGAGTAGCAAGGTTATCGTCTACCTGAAAAACGATGTTTCCGCCTCTGCCGCCGTCGCCGCCGTCGGGACCGCCCGCGGCAACATATTTTTCTCTGCGGAAGCTGACGGCGCCGTTGCCGCCGTTGCCCGCTTTTATTTTGATTTTCGCAATATCAACAAACATAATTTGCAACCTTTACTTTCTGACATTATTATACATCATAAAGTATAACCTAAAATCTTCCGTTTTACAATAGATTTACCTGCTAAAAAAACTTAATATTTACAAATATTTTACTATTAATTCTTGAAAAAGTGTGATATACTATATTTTACTTATAAAATCGAGCAGTATCGGCAGGTGTAAAAATGGCGGTAAAAATCAGCGGAATTGAAAAGGGCTCTCTTGCAGAGAAAAAGAAGCTCTGCGCGGGCGATACCCTTGTGAGCATTAACGGAAACGAAATAAACGATGTGCTCGATTACCGCTTTTATTTGAATGACTCAAAGCTTTTGCTCAGCGTGATAACCGAGGGCGGAAAGCATAAGCTTGTAAAAATACACAAGGATGAATTTGAAGATATCGGGCTTGAGTTTGAGACTTATCTGATGGATAAGCAGAGAAGCTGCAAGAACAAATGCGTTTTCTGCTTTATAGACCAGTTGCCCAAGGGGCTTCGCAAAAGCCTTTATTTCAAAGACGATGACTCACGCCTGTCTTTCCTTTTCGGAAATTACATCACGCTTACAAATCTCAGCGACGGCGAGGTGCAGAGAATAATAAAAATGCACATCAGCCCCGTTAATGTTTCTGTTCACACGATGAATCCCGAGCTTCGGGTTAAGATGATGGCAAATCCCAAGGCGGGCGAAGCCTTAAAATATCTTAAAATGTTTGCGGACGCGGGCATAACGCTCAACACGCAGCTTGTTCTCTGCCCCGGAATTAATGACGGTGCTGAGCTTGAAAGAAGCTTAAATGAGCTTGCGGAGCTTTACCCCGCCGTTCAGAGCATTGCCGCCGTTCCCGTCGGACTTTCCGACCACCGTGAGGGGCTTTACCCTCTTGAACCATATAACGAAAAAACGGCGGGAGAGGTTATTGATATCATTGACCGCTTTAACGAAAAATTCAGGCAGAATCATTCGGAAGCGATAGCCTATGCCGCAGACGAATTCTATCTCAAAGCAGGCAGAAAAATGCCCGCCGAGGAATATTACAACGGTTATCCCCAGCTTGAAAACGGCGTGGGAATGTGGACCTTGCTCAAAACGGAGTTTGAGCAGGCTCTTGAAGAATGTGAAACAACCTCGGTCAACCGCAGGGTTACGGCAGTAACGGGCAAGGCGGCTTATCCGCTGATAGCCGAGCTTGCGAGCGAAGCAGAGAAAAAAATCAAGGGTCTGTCAGTCGATGTTGTTGCGGCTGAAAACAGGCTTTTAGGAAAAATGATAACGGTTTCGGGGCTTTTGTGCGGCAGAGATATTGCCGCCGCGCTTGAGGGAAAGCAGCTCGGCGATGAGGTAATAATTCCTCCGAACTGCCTGAGAAGCGAGGGCGATATGTTCCTTGACGATATGACGGTTGAGGAGCTTGAAGCACGGCTCGGAGTCAAGGTTATTCAAAACGGCAGCAGCGGCTCGGAGCTGCTTGACGCCATACTGGGAAATAACTGATGGGAGGTTATGAAATGGCTGATAATATTGTGGCGATTGTCGGCAGACCGAATGTCGGCAAATCAACGCTTTTCAATAAGCTTGTCGGCGCGCGTCTTTCAATAGTTGACGATACGCCGGGCGTTACGAGAGACAGAATTTTCGGTGACTGCGAGTGGCTCGGCAGGCACTTTACGCTCATTGATACGGGCGGAATAGAGCCTGATTCGGACGATATCATTCTTAAACAGATGAGAAGGCAGGCGCAGCTTGCCGTTGACAGCGCGGATGTTATAATTTTTGTCACGGATATCCGCACGGGCGTTGTTTCAACCGATGAAGAGGTTGCCTCAATGCTGCGAAAGAGCGAGAAGCCCGTTATTCTCTGCGTAAATAAGTGCGACGGAGTGGGCGAGCTTCCGCCTGATTTTTACGAGTTCTACAATCTCGGCTTGGGCGACCCGATGCCCGTTTCCTCGGTTCATGGTCACGGCACGGGCGATTTGCTTGACGAGGTTTTGAAATATCTTCCCGGAGCAGAGGAAACCGAGGAGGATGATGACGCAATAAAGGTTGCCGTTATCGGCAAGCCCAATGTGGGTAAATCCTCCCTTGTCAACGCCGTGCTCGGCGAAGACAGAATGATTGTTTCCGACATTGCGGGCACTACCCGCGATGCAACGGACTCCGTTGTTGAAAACGAACACGGCAGATTTGTTTTTATCGATACTGCGGGTCTGCGCAGGAAAAGCCGTGTTTATGACCAGATAGAAAAATATTCCGTTATCAGAGCGAAAATGGCGGTTGAGAGAGCGCAGGTCTGCGTTATAATGATTGACGCTACCGAGGGCTTTACGGAGCAGGACTCCAAGGTTGCGGGCATTGCTCACGAAATGGGTAAGGGCTGCATAATTGCCGTCAACAAGTGGGACGCCGTTGAAAAGGACGGCAAAACGATGGATTCCATGCGTAAAAAGCTGATGAAGGATTTCTCCTTTATGTCCTATGCGCCGATAATATTTATTTCTGCAAAAGAAAATGTAAGACTTGACAGACTTTTTGAGCTTATTAAATTTGTCGATACGCAGAACGCAATGCGAATTTCCACGGGCAAACTCAACGATGTTCTTGCAGATGCAACGGCAAGAGTTCAGCCGCCCACAGATAAAGGCAAGCGACTGAAAATCTATTATATGACTCAGGCTTCAACAAGACCGCCCACATTCGTCTGTTTTGTCAATAACGCCGAGCTTTTCCATTACAGCTATCAGCGTTACCTTGACAATCAGATAAGAGAGGTTTTCGGGCTTGAAGGAACGCCTACGAGAATGGTAATCCGCGAAAGAGAGTCAAACAAAAAATGATAGTTTTGGGAATTGACCCGGGCTATGCGATAGTCGGCTACGGGGTTGTTGAATACAATAACAATCATTTCCGCGCAATCGAATACGGCGCGGTAACGACCGAAGCGCATACGCCTTTTAATGAAAGAATAGAGAAGATTTATGACGGCGTAAGCGCGCTTATTGCAAAATATTCGCCCGCCGCCCTTGCCGTTGAAAAGCTGTTTTTCAACACCAACCAAAAAACCGCCATCGATGTTGCCCAGGCGAGGGGAGCAATCGTGCTTGCCGCCCAAAAGGCAGGAGTCAAAATTTTTGAATACACTCCGCTTCAGGTTAAGCAGAGTGTTGTCGGCTACGGCAGAGCGGAGAAAAAGCAGGTTCAGGAAATGACGAGGCTTATGCTCAATCTTGATAAAATCCCGAAGCCCGACGATGCGGCGGACGCGCTTGCCATGGCGATTTGCCATTGCCACAGCGCAGGCTCACTTATCGGAAGCCTGCAAATGAGATAATAAAAACGCAAGGAGCAGATTTATGTTTTACAGCTTAACCGGAAAAGTCGTTTTTTCTGATGAAAACAGCGTTGCGCTTGAATGCGGCGGCGTTGCGTTCAGGCTTTTCACAACTCTTAATACTTTAAAAAAATGCGCTCCCGCAGGTCAGGTGCAGACGCTTTATACTCACCTGAATGTCAGGGAGGATGCTCTTGACCTTTTCGGCTTTGCTGATAAAAATGAGCTTGACTGCTTCAAAATGCTTACGGGCGTTACGGGAGTAGGGCCGAAAGCGGGGCTTGCCATTCTTTCTCAGCTCACGCCCGATATGCTTGCGGTGAGCGTTGCGGGCGGCGATGTTAAATCGATAACCGCCGCTCCCGGAGTAGGCCCCAAGCTTGCACAGAGAATAGTTTTGGAGCTTAAAGGCAAGCTTGACGCTTTTGCTTCGAGCTCTGCGGCAATGGGCGATATAGCGGCGGCGTCCAAAGCATCGGTAAGCTATGCCGGCGAGGACGCGGTAAACGCGCTCGTTATGCTCGGTTACAGCCGCTCGGAGGCAAGCATAGCCGTCGGTAAGCTTGACGGCAATCTTTCAACGGAAGATATGATAAAGCAGGCTTTGAAGCAGCTTGCAAAGAACATATAATGCGGAGGGTATCAGATGGATTTTGATTTTGAAAACAGAATCGTTGCTCCCGAATATTCATCGTCGGAGGATAACGATATCGAGCTTTCGCTCCGCCCGAAAACCCTCGGCGAATATATAGGGCAGGATAAGGTTAAAGAAAATCTTTCGGTTTATATTGAGGCAGCCCGTCAGAGAGGCGAGCCGCTTGACCATGTTTTGCTTTACGGTCCTCCGGGTCTGGGCAAAACCACCCTTGCGGGCATAATAGCCAACGAAATGGGAGTTAATTTCAGAGTAACGAGCGGTCCCGCGATAGAAAAGCCCGGCGACCTTGCCGCGCTTCTGACAAATCTTAATGACGGCGATGTGCTTTTCATCGATGAAATACACCGCCTTTCAAGAGCGGTTGAGGAAGTGCTTTACCCCGCAATGGAGGATAATGTGCTTGATATCATCATCGGCAAAGGTCCCTCCGCCCGCTCAATCAGGCTTGATTTGCACCGTTTTACCCTTGTCGGAGCCACAACCCGTGCAGGTCAGCTCAGCGCGCCTCTGCGCGACCGATTCGGAGTTATTCTGCGCCTTGAGCTTTACACTCCCGAGCAGCTTTCCGAAATCGTAAACCGAAGCGCGGGAATTCTTGATATTGATATCGACCCCGAGGGTGCGTCTGAAATTGCTTCCCGCTCGAGAGGAACTCCGCGAATTGCAAACAGACTGCTTAAAAGAGCAAGGGATTTTGCTCAGGTTATGTGCGGCGGAGAAATAACAAAGCAGGCGTCCGCCCTTGCGCTTGACCGAATGGAAATCGACGAGCTCGGCTTGGATTCCATTGACAGGCTGATACTTAAAACGATGATTAAGAATTATAACGGCGGCCCCGTCGGGCTTGAAACGATTGCCGCGGCGATAGGTGAGGAAGCCGTTACAATAGAGGATGTTTATGAGCCTTATCTTATGCAGGTCGGCTTTTTGAGCCGAACTCCGCGCGGCAGAATGGTAACTCCCGCGGGCTATGCTCATCTGGGCATTGCAATGCCCGGTCAGCAGAGATTGGATGTATAACTCAACGAAAGGAAATAATGTATGAGAACGGCAGACTGCTGGACTGATTATGAGCTTATCGACTGCTCCGACGGCGAGCGCCTTGAACGCTGGGGCGATATAATTCTTGTGCGCCCCGACCCGCAGGTAATCTGGAAAACTCCGAGGGAAAATCCGCTTTGGTTTACCCCTCATGCAATTTATAACCGCTCAAACACGGGCGGAGGAAGCTGGAGAATTTGCAAAAAAATGCCCGAGGTTTGGCAGATAGGTCTCGGCGAGCTGAAATTCAATATTAAAACAATGGGCTTTAAGCATACGGGTCTTTTCCCCGAGCAGGCGGTTAACTGGCAGATGACCGCAGAGGTTATCAAAAACGCAGGCAGACCCGTAAAGGTTTTAAATCTTTTTGCCTACACGGGCGGAGCGAGCGTTGCCGCGCTCAAAGCGGGCGCAAGCGTAACCCATGTTGACGCTTCAAAGGGAATGACTCTCTGGGCTAAGGAAAACGCGGCGGCAAGCAGGCTTTCGGACGCTCCCGTGCGCTGGCTTGTTGACGACTGCATAAAGTTTGTTCAGCGGGAAATCCGCAGGGGCAACAAGTATGATATAATCATTATGGATCCTCCGTCTTACGGCAGAGGTCCCGGCGGCGAGGTATGGAAGCTTGAAAACGAGGTTTACGGCTTCGTTGAGCTTTGCTCCGAGCTGCTTTACGATAAATCACTTATGGTTTTGATTAATTCTTACACAACGGGACTTTCCCCCTGTGTTATGGAATATATTCTCGGCGAAACCGTTCAGAAAAAATTCGGCGGCTCAACAAGCAGCGGCGAAATCGGTTTGCCCGTTTCCTCAAAGCCGGGCAGAGTTTTGCCGTGCGGAGCGAGCGCAGTCTGGAAAGGAAGCGGTGTTAAATGAAAAGCGTAAAGCCGGGCAGAGGCCCGTCAATGATGGGCGGAATAATCGGCATTTTTGTTGCTCTTTTCGGAGTTTTTTGGACTGTTACGGCAATAGCGAGCGGCGCGGCATTTATGGCGCCTTTCGGGATAATCTTTGTTGTTATTGCGATAATTCAGGTAATTTACAATTTCAAAAACGCGACGGGCAAAAACCGCTATTCGCAGTTTGACATTACCGATGAAAACGAAGAGCCCGACCCTCTTAATGAACGCTTCGGCGAAAAAAGAGATACCTCACCGCGCGGCGCGGGCGGCTTTTGCCCCTATTGCGGAGCCAAAGTGCGGGAGGATTACGAATTTTGCAATGTTTGCGGTGAAAAGCTGCCGTAAGCTTTTGGGCTGAATACAACAGAAGGATGTTACGATGAGTGAGAAGATAATCGAATTTGAAAATGTTTCGTTTGTTTACGATACGGACGAGGAGGAGCAGGCAGAGCCGAAGCCCGCTCTGACGGATATTAACCTTGAAATCGAAAAAGGCGAGTTCGTTGCCGTGCTTGGGCATAACGGCTCGGGCAAAAGCACTCTTGCAAAGCTTTGCAATGCAATTTTTGAGCCGACCTCGGGCAAGGTAACTGTTAAAGGAATAGTTGCCGACAGCGAGGAAAAGGCTGACGAAATCCGCAGAATAGTAGGTATGGTTTTTCAAAACCCCGACAATCAGATAGTTGCAACGATAGTTGAGGACGATGTTGCCTTCGGCCCCGAAAATCTCGGCGTTGAGCCAAAGGAAATCCGCAGACGGGTTGACGAGGCTCTGAAATCCGTCAATATGTATGAATTTCGCCACAGAGAGCCGCACAAGCTTTCGGGCGGTCAGAAGCAGCGTGTTGCGATTGCAGGAGTTATTGCAATGCAGACGGAATGTATAGTGCTTGACGAGCCGACGGCTATGCTTGACCCTATGGGCAGAGCCGAGGTTATGCAGACAGTTAAGCGCCTTAATAAAGAAATGGGCATAACCGTGGTGCTGGTTACTCATTTTATGGACGAGGCGGTTCAGGCGGACAGAGTTATAGTTATGGACAGCGGCAGAATAGTTATGAACGGCAAACCGCGCGAGATTTTTTCTCGGGTTGACGCTCTGCGTTCCCACGGGCTTGATGTTCCGCAGTCAACCGAGCTTTGCCACAGGCTCGGAATAAAGGAGGGCGTTCTAAGCGTTGACGAATGTGTTGACGAGCTTGCCCGCCTGCTCGGAGGTGCGCGATGAGCTATGCAATAGAAACGGTCGGTCTGAATCATTATTATTCAAAAGGAACGGTTCAGCAGGTTGCCGCAATTCAGGATATTAACATTCAAATAGAAAAAGGCTCGCTTGTAGGCATTATCGGTCACACAGGCTCGGGCAAAAGCACGCTGATATCTCATTTCAACGGGCTTTTGAAGCCTGACAGCGGCAAGGTGCTCGTTGACGGCGTTGACATTTGGCAGGATAAAGAAACTCTCAGAAATTCCCGCTTTAAGGTCGGGCTTTGCTTTCAATATCCCGAATATCAGCTTTTTGAAGAAACGGTATATAAAGATATAGCTTTCGGACCAAAGAATATGAAGCTTTCCGAGGACGAAATCAAGAGCCGGGTGCTCAGAGCGGCGGCATTTGTCGGCGTAAAGCCCGAGCATCTTGAAAAATCTCCGTTTGACCTTTCGGGCGGCGAAAAAAGGCGCGTTGCAATAGCGGGAGTTATGTCAATGGAGCCTGAGGTTTTGATTTTTGACGAGCCTGCGGCGGGTCTTGACCCGAGGGGCAGAAAGTCGCTTATCGGTATGATAACCGAATACAGAAAGCAGACAGGCAGCACGGTTATCATTGTTTCACACAGCATGGAGGATATAGCCTGTATGGCTGATAAGGTTATTGTTATGAATAACGCCCGCGTTGCAATGCAGGGCAGTGTTGACGAGGTTTATTCCCGCGGAGAGGAGCTTCGCTCAATGGGGCTGAATATTCCCGAAATAACCGAAATTTTTGCACGCCTGCGCGCAAGGGGAATTGATGTCCCCGCGAGTGTTTACACGGTTGAGCAGGGAGCCGCAATTCTCGGCAGTCTGATTAACGGGAGGAGCGGCAAATGATAAGAGATATAACCATCGGTCAGTATTATCCGGGCAAGTCGGTGCTTCACAGGCTTGACCCGAGAGTTAAGCTTATAACCACATTCTGGCTTATAATTGTAATTTTTCTCTGTAAAAGCTTTTTTTCACTCGGGCTTATAGCTCTCACGGCGGTAATAACCGCGGCTATTTCAAGAGTGCCGCCAAAAATGATATTAAAGAGCTTGAAGCCGATTGTAATCATTTTGATTTTTACGGCGGTTCTGAATGTCTTTTATGTTCAGGGCGGTGAAACCTATTTTCAATGGTGGAAGATTGCCGTTACGGAAAAGGGCGTTAATACGGCGGTTTTCACTATGGTCAGAATTATCAGCCTTGTTATTATCAGCTCACTTTTGACTTACACAACAACGCCCACAATGCTCACCGACGCGCTCGAAAGAGTGCTTTCACCCTTAAAGGTTTTCAAAATCAAGGTTCATACTCTTGCAATGATGATGACCCTTGCGCTAAGATTCATACCCACTTTGATTGAAGAAATCGACAGGATTATGAACGCGCAGAAAGCGAGAGGAGCCGACCTTGAATCGGGCGGAATAATTCAGAGAGCAAAGGCTCTTGTGCCTATTTTTGTGCCTCTTATGGTTTCGTCTTTCAGGCGTGCCTATGAGCTTGCTTTTGCAATGACCTGCCGCTGTTATACGGGCGGAGAGGGCAGAACGAGAATGAAGCAGATGAAGCTTTGTCTGCGAGATTTCGCGGCAATATTTTTCTGTGCTGCCGTTACTGCCGGAGTTATTGTGCTTAACTTTTATTTTGACGCTGTTATCTGAGGTAGAGAGAATGCGTAATCTGCTTTTGACAATTTCATTTGACGGAACGGCTTATCACGGCTGGCAGGTTCAGGAAAACGCCGTGACGGTTCAGCAGACTCTCCAGGATGCCCTTGAGCGCATCTGTTCAAGGCGTGACAATGTTGTCGGCTGTTCGAGAACGGATGCGGGCGTGCACGCCAATATGTATTGCTGCAATATCAGAACCGAGAGCGCAATAGCCTGCGATAAGCTCGTCGGCGCGCTCAATGCGGTTTTGCCGCGCGATATTGCCGCGCTCGGCTGCCGTGAGGCGGATTTTGACTTTCACGCAAGGTATGACTGCAAGTCAAAAGAATATATATATAAAATATGGAATTCGCCCAACAAAAATCCGTTTCTTTATAATTATTCGCTTCATTATAAATATCCGCTTGACGAAAAGTTTTTGTCCGCTCAGGCGCAGGCTTTTGTCGGAACTCACAGCTTTGATTCTTTTTGCGCCGCAGGCAGCAGCGTTGAAAGCACTCAGCGCACGGTTTTTGCCGCCGAGGTTGAGCGTGAGGGGGATATGGTTATTTTCAGAGTTGAAGCGGACGGTTTCCTATATAATATGGTAAGGATAATGACGGGCACTCTGATAGATATTTCACGCGGAAAAATTCCCGCAGATTCGATAGACGCGATTATTCAGGCAAAGAACCGATTTGCAGCGGGGCATACCGCTCCTGCGCGCGGACTTTTCCTTAATAAAATATATTATTGATTTGCGGAGGGAGGAAGATATGGCAAATAAAAAAATAGTGAGCCTGCAAAAGAAACGAAACATAGCTTTGATAAAAAAGATTTTCAGGATAATCAGGATACCCGTGGTTATTCTTGCCGTTGCCGCCGCGTTGTTTCTGAGCGCGCGCCTCTTGGGCAATGTAGCCGTTTCAAATATTACCGACGGAATAAGGCAGGTTAAAACTCTCTTTTCAAAGGGAGAGGGTTATCCTTATTCGCTTGAAGCGTTTGATTTCCGCAAGGTTGACGCAATCGGCAACAGGCCGCTTGTGCTTTGCGACGATTCAAGCGTTGTACTCAGCTCCTCAGCGTGCAAGCTTTTTGAAATGCAGCTCGGCGTTGCGGATTCAAAGGTGATAACCAAAAACGGAAGGGCAATGATTTTCAGCAATTCCTCAAATAAAATTATCCTGCAAAGCAAAACGGAAAAGCTCGGCGAAATGACCGCAGAGGGAACCGTGGTCGCGGCGGCACTTGCCGAGAACGGAAGCTTTGCCGTTTCATATGCAAAGGGCGAATATCAGAGCGTATTAAGCGTTTATAACAGCCGCTTCAAAGAGGTGTTCCGCTGGG
Source organism: Clostridiaceae bacterium (assembly GCA_016297555.1). Classification (GTDB taxonomy): domain Bacteria; phylum Bacillota; class Clostridia; order Oscillospirales; family Acutalibacteraceae; genus CAG-177. The sequence continues at coordinate 4,384 of JAEDGK010000011.1, read as the reverse complement.
AATGTTCGCAGGAGAGAATTGCCGATATTTCGCTTTCGGGCAACGGCAAAAATCTTGCGGTTATCGCCGTGGGAGCGGAAAATGCAGAGATTTATACAAGGCTTTTGGTTTTCAACATAGGCGATGCAGAGCCGAAGGCGGATTTGCGTTACAGCGGAACTCTTTTCCTGCGCGTGGCTTATACCTCTTCGGGCAAGGTTATTGCCGTGGGCGATAACAAAACCGTTGTGCTCACCAAAAAGGGAGAGCCTGTTGACGAAACTGTTTATTCTGAGGACAGCCTTCTTTCCGTTTGCATTGACGACAGCGGAAACACGGTTGTTTTCTATGAAGAATTCGGCGGCTCAAAAACGGGAATGGTTCGTTATTCCTCGGGCGGAAAAAAGACCTGTGCCCTTTCGTTTGACGGCACGCCGGACTGTGCGGCGGCTCAGGGAGGAAAAACAGCCGCGGCTTTCGGCAGCGAGATAACCGTGTGGTCATCAAGCGGCAATGAGGTTAAACGGATAACGGCGGAAAATCCCGTATCCGATATCTTCTTCTGCTCGGGCAATTTATATACGGTTGAAAACGGCGCAATTTATAAACATTGAAAAGCTTTAAGTCAAACAAAGGAGGCTTGCAATGGAATTTTTACCCTTTATAATTGATATTTTGATGATAATTATCATCATAGGCAGCTTTTTTGACGGCAGACGGCGCGGATTTGTCAAAATGGTTCTTTCGATTGTCGCAACGCTCATAGCGGTATTTTTTGCATATGAATATGCGCAGCCTGTTGCGGATTGGTTTAACGATGCGTTTGTTCATCAGAGAGTTGCAAATTCGATAGCAAATGTTATAACAGAGAATATTGCGAACGGAACGCAGGCGGTTACGGACGCTCTGCCGAACTACATAATCAGAGCGGCTGAAGCTGCGGGAATTTCAGCAGGAGAGCTAATTTCATCGGCAGGAGCGGGAATTGACGCCGCAAAGATAGGCGAGCAGCTTTGCTCGGCACTTGAGGGCGTGTTCATTCTGCCCGCAATAAAAGCGGTCGCTTTCTTTGTGATTTTTGCGGTATGCAGCGGAATTCTTGCGATTGTTATTGCGGTTATTGACAGCATATTCAAGCTGCCCGTTATTAAAAGTCTCAACAAGCTGCTCGGCGGAGTGCTCGGCGCAGTCAAGGGCTTAATCGGCGTTTTGATTGTCAGCGTTGTTTTTTGCGGCATATCCGAGCTGTTTCCCGAAACGCAGTTTGCACAGGCAGTTACACAAGCTTTTATTCCGCAGTCGGTGTGGAATATTTTAAATTTGATTATTTTTGAATAACAGGAGGATATTATGAAAGCAATATTAAAGGAATATTTTACGGGCTGTCTGACTGTGCCCAATCTTCTTTCGTTTCTCAGAATAGTTATGGTTCCGATTTTTGCGGTGCTGTTTAATCAGGGCAGATACGGTTGGGCTGTGTTCGTGCTTGTTCTTTCGGGTCTGAGCGATTTCTTTGACGGCAAGATTGCCCGCAGATTCAATCAGATAAGCGCACTCGGAAAAATGCTTGACCCCATTGCGGATAAGCTTACTCAGATAACGATTGCGATTATGTTCTATCTCACTTTCAAAAACAGCGCGGACGAAACCGTTAAGGCTTTCAGCTGGGTTTTCCTGATTTTCCTTGTCAAGGAAGCGGTTATGGTTGTCGGCGGAGCAATAATGATTGCGATGGGTCTCAAGCCCGGCGCAGCAGAGATGCCCGGCAAGGTTGCAACCTTCGCTTTTTATGTTATAATGGGCTTGATAATAGCTTTCGGCCCCGATATCGGCATTCTCGGCAAATATTTCACATTGCCCGCAGCGGCAATGCTTGTGCTTGTCGGAATAAGCGTAGTGCTCACGATAATTGCTTTTTGCAGCTATCTTCCCGAAGTTTTCAGGCAGGTTAAAGAGAAAGCAAAAAAATAATAAAAGGATAAGTATTATATAATGAAACAGGTTTTATGTGCCAGATGTAAAAAACGCCCTGCTATGTTCTTTGTCACCAAGGTTGAGGGCGAAAAAACAACTCAGGAGGGGCTTTGCATAAAATGCGCCATGGAGATGAACATCGGCCCCGTCAAGCAGATTATGGAAAGTATGGGTATTTCCGAGGATGAGCTTGAGGATGTCAGCGAGCAGTTTGAGGCGATGTTCGGCGAGGACGGCGGATTTGAGCCGGGAGGAGCGGGCACAATGCCGTTTCTTCAGAATTTCGGCGCTGTGGGCGGAAATGTAGACGGTGAAGAACGCACGGCTTCTGCAGAAAGCGGAAAAGCTGATGAGAAACGCAAAAAACGCGGCAAAGGCGGCAAAGAGGATAAAAAGCGCAAATATCTCACTCAATTCTGCACCGACCTTACAGCAAAAGCAGAAGCAGGTAAAATCGACCGCATTATCGGCAGGGAGAATGAGATTTACAGAGCAATTCAGATTCTCTGCCGCAGAACAAAAAACAACCCCTGCTTTATCGGTGAGCCGGGCGTAGGCAAAACCGCAATCGCAGAGGGACTTGCTCTCAAAATATCGGCGGGCGATGTTCCCGCGAAGCTTCGCGATAAAGAAATCCATATGCTTGACCTTGCCGCACTCGTTGCCGGCACTCAGTTCAGAGGGCAGTTTGAGAGCCGTATAAAAGGTCTTGTTGAGGAGGTTCGCAGTGAGGGAAATATCATTCTCTTTATTGATGAGGTTCATTCTCTCGTCGGAACGGGCGATGCGGAAGGCTCAATGAATGCGGCAAATATCCTCAAGCCATCTCTTTCAAGAGGAGAAATTCAGATAATAGGCGCGACCACCTTTACCGAATACAGAAAATATATCGAAAAGGACGCGGCTCTCGAGCGCAGGCTCCAGCCCATAAGAGTTGAAGAGCCGTCAATCGAGCAAACGGTTGAAATGCTTTCAGGCGTTAAGGATTATTACGAGGATTTCCACAGGGTTAAGGTTACCGATTCGCTGATTGAAAAAGCCGTAAGGCTCTCGGAGAGATATATTAACGACAGATTTTTGCCCGATAAAGCGATTGATTTGCTTGACGAGGCGTGCACCTGCGCCAACCTGAGAAACAAGAGCATAAGCGATTTTGAAATTGCTTCCGCAGAGCTTCAGGAGCTTGAAAGCCGCGAGGCGGAGCTTATGGAAGCCGACGCAACGGGCGAATCGGATTATGAAGAGATAGCCAAGGTTAAGGCGGAGCTTCTCAAAAAGCGCGAGGAAGTAAATGCGCTTGAAGCACTCGCCGCCGATAACAATGTTACCGAGGACGATTTGGCGCGCGTTATCCAGCTTTGGACGGGGATTCCCGCAAGCAAGGTTATTGAGAGCGATTTGCGCCGCCTTTCAAGCCTTGAGGAGCATTTAAAGGCAGGGCTTATCGGTCAGGATGAAGCAATTTCACTTGTCAGCGCCGCCGTGAGGCGCGGCAGAGTTCAGATAAGCCCGCGCAGACGCCCGGCATCCTTTATCTTTGTAGGGCCAACGGGCGTCGGCAAAACGGAGCTTGTAAAGCTTCTTGCCAAAGAGCTTTTCGATACTCCCGAAACGCTGATAAGGCTTGATATGAGCGAGTTTATGGAGAAACATTCGGTTTCAAGAATAATTGGTTCGCCGCCCGGCTATGTCGGCTATGACGAAGCGGGTCAGCTAACCGAAAAGGTGCGCCGCAAGCCGTATTCGGTAATCCTTTTTGATGAAATCGAAAAGGCGCATCCCGATGTTATGAATATTTTGCTCCAGATTCTTGATGAGGGCAGAATAACAGACGCTCAGGGCAGAACGGTCAATTTTGAAAACACCGTTATTGTTATGACTTCCAATGCAGGCAGCAACAGGGGCGCAGGCGCTTTGGGCTTTGCAAAAACAAAAAACGAAGCTTCAAAGGAAAAAGCGCTTAAAGCACTTAACGAATTCCTCAGACCCGAATTTATCGGCAGGGTTGACGAAGTAGTTGTGTTTAATGACCTTAGCTTTGATGACTATAAGCGCATTGCAGTTCTTATGCTTAATGAGTTTGTTGATCCGCTTGCTGACAAGGGAATAACCTTTACATGGGATGATGAAGCGGTATCGGCAATAGCCCGCAAATCCGTTGACGGTCCAAGAGGAGCAAGGGATTTACGCAATGTTATCAGGCGCAGTGTAGAAGATGTTATAACAGAAAAAATAGTTGAAAGCACCGATGAACCTGTAAAGGCAGTTACCATTACAGCGTCGGGTGACGATGTCATATGCAATTTTTCTTAATATGAATAAAACCCGATTGGTTTCAGTTGAAATCAATCGGGTTTTTGCTGTGTTAATATTTAATTTTCAGAAATTCTTCAATTTCTTTCAGCTTTTCTTCGCCTGATTTTCTGCCGAT
>JAEDGK010000114.1 GCA_016297555.1 Clostridiaceae bacterium | reverse complement strand
TGCAGAGTTAATAATCGGGACCTTCGGCTTAGCCGAGGGTCCCGATTTTACTGCATTATATATTGCAAACATCACATTATCAAAGCGAAATTCATAATATGCAATTCGGAATTACGGCTTTAACGCTGACAAATTATAAATTATGTATTCTGAACTCCGAGAAAAACAGCGATTTACAGCGAAAGCACGGATTACCGTTCCTCAACCGCCGCGTTGTGCATATAATAGATAAACGGAGAGGTGAGGGGAATGAGACGAAGACGGTTTTACCGCCGAAAGGGAACGGCAGCTTTCGGGATAATCAGCGCAGTTATTATATTTTTAACCGCTTTGCTGCTTGCCGATGCAAAGCTCAGACCTGCGGTCTATGACCTCGCCGCTCTTGAAGCGGGCGCCGTTGCCTCAAAAACGGTCAACTGCGCCGTTGAGCAGGCTCTCGGCAAAAACGGAGTTTCCTATTATGAGATTGCTCAGATAATCCGTGATGAAAACGGTAATATAACGGGAATAACCACCGATATAGTTAAGCTCAATCTTTTTAAAGCGCAGATTACAAAAGCGATTGACGACGCATTTTCAAACGGCGGGGGAGCGGAGATTTCCGTGCCGCTCGGTGCAGCTACGGGTATATCGCTTTTAGCGGGTGCAGGGCCGGAGGTTGAGGTTTCCGTTGGGTTTTCGTCGGCTACTCATTCCGATTTTGACAATGTTTTTCGCAGTTCCGGTATAAATCAGACTCAGCACAGCGTTATGCTCAATATCAGCTCTGAGGTTATCATAGCAATGCCGGGGCGGCGGATAACCAAAAATATTGAAACCTCGTTTTGCGTGGCGCAGAATATAATCGTCGGCTCTGTTCCCGATGTGCTTGTGGGGGAAACGCAGAGCGGAATAAATAAAAATTATTGATTTCGGCGCGGCAAATTGATATAATAAGAATATCAAAATATAAGGAAGTAAGCATTATGCAGTTTGAAAAAGCGAGAGACAGAGCAGAGCAGCTCCGCAATGAGCTTAATTATCACAGCCATAAATATTATGTTGAGGATTCTCCCGAAATTGAGGATTATGAATACGATATGCTCCAGCGCGAGCTTGCGGCGATTGAAAAGGAATATCCCGAGCTTATAACGCCCGATTCTCCCACTCAGCGCGTGGGCGGCAGCGCCGAGGGAATGTTTGAGCCCGTTGTTCACGCCGTTCCTCTTGAAAGCTTGCAGGATGCTTTCGGTATTGAGGAGGTCAGAGCGTTTGATTCAAGAATTAAAGCAATGTTTCCCGACGCCGAATATGTTGTTGAGCCTAAGATAGACGGTCTTTCCGTTGCGCTTGAATATGAAAACGGAGTTTTTGTAAGGGGTTCTACCAGAGGCGACGGAAATGTCGGCGAGGATGTCACGGCAAATCTGCGCACGGTCAATTCAATCCCCCTGCGCCTGAAAAAAGATGTCACGATAGAGGTCAGGGGCGAGGTATATATGCCCAAAGCTGTTTTTGCTTCTCTTGTTGAGGAGCAGGAGCAAAACGGCGAAAAGGCTTTTAAAAATCCGAGAAACGCCGCGGCAGGCTCGCTCAGGCAAAAAAATCCCAAAATCACCGCTTCCCGCAGTCTGGATATATTTGTTTTTAACATTCAAAGATATGAGGGAACTGAGATTACCGGTCACAAGCAGTCGATTGATTTTCTGAAATCTCTCGGCTTCAAAACCATACCTTTCTATAATAAATTCAGCGGCATTGACGGCGTTGTTTCGGAGCTTGAAAGAATAGGCATTTTGCGCCCGACTCTCCCGTTTGATATTGACGGAGCGGTTATCAAAACCGATTCGTTTGCTCAGAGAGCCGAGATAGGCAGCACGGCAAAGTTTCCCCGCTGGGCGCTTGCATTCAAATATCCTCCCGAAGAAAAGGAAACAACCGTTGTCGATATCGAGGTTGCCGTCGGCAGAACGGGAGTTTTGACCCCGACAGCGGTTTTTGAGCCTGTTTTGCTTGCAGGCTCCACAGTTTCAAGAGCCACGCTCCATAATCAGGATTTCATAGATGAAAAAGATATAAGACTCGGCGACAGGGTTGTTATCCGCAAGGCGGGCGACATAATACCCGAAGTTATAAAGGTTGTTTCCCACGCGGAAAACAGCGTTAAATTCAGCCTGCCGAGCGTTTGCCCGTCCTGCTCTGCGGCGGTTATCCGTGAGGAGGGCGAAGCGGCGGTCAGATGCGTTAATCCCGAATGTCCCGCGCAGCTTTTGAGAAATCTTATTCATTTTTGTTCTCGCGATGCAATGGATATTGAGGGTATGGGCGACGCCGTGCTTGAAAAGCTTGTTTCAAACGGACTTCTCAGCCGCCCGAGCGAGATATATACTCTCAAAAAAGAAGATTTTATGACGCTTGAAGGCTTTAAGGACAAGTCCTCCGAAAACCTTGTTGCCGCAATAGAAAATTCAAAGAAAAACGACCTTGCAAACCTTGTTTTTGCCCTCGGAATACGCCATGTCGGTCAAAAGGCGGGCAAGCTCCTTGCCGAGCATTTCGGCTCAATGGAAAAGATAATGAACGCCGATATCACTCAGCTCACGGAAATAGAGGGCTTCGGCGGAATAATGGCAAAAAGCGTTGCCGATTTCTTTGCGCTCGAGCAGTCGCGCCGCGAGATAGAAGCGCTCTCAGCCTACGGAGTTAATATGCTCTCTCTCAAAGAAAAGATTGACAATCGATTTGAGGGCAAGGTGTTTGTGCTCACGGGAACTCTGCCGACTTATTCGAGGAACGAGGCGAGCGAGATTATTGAAAAATTCGGCGGAAAAACGGCTTCGTCCGTTTCAAAAAAGACAAGCTATGTCCTTGCGGGTGAGGAAGCGGGCAGCAAGCTCGTTAAGGCGCAGAGCCTCGGCGTAACCATAATTGACGAAGAAGAATTCAACAGGATGATAAAATGAGCAGCTTGAGATATTCAAAAGACCATTGCTGGGTCAGAAAAACCGAAAACGGAGCGGTAATCGGAATAACCGATTATGTCAGAAAGCAGATTTGCAAAAGCTTTGAGATTAATCTTTGCGATGAGGGCGATGAAATCAGAGCGGGCGAAATAATCGGAGATATTGAATCCTGCAAGCTTTTTGATATCATTGCGCCTGTCAGCGGCACGGTTGTGCGGGTCAACGATTCTCTGCTTGAAAACAAAGAGGAGCTTCTTGATGTTTCCCGCGAATGTTGGCTCTGCGAGCTTTCGCAGGCTGCCTATACGCGCCCTTTGATGTCTGAGGCGGAGTATAATGACTTTATCAAAAAGATTCCGGATTAAGAATATTACGGTTGCAAGCACCGAAATACCGTTCAGCCGCAATTTGTGAGGGCTTCCGATATGGATATGATTGAAGAATTGCGAAAATATTGTTAAAAGGAAGTTTTACCCCTTGCAAAGGCAATGCCTTTGTGTTATAATACATCAGATATATAAACGCATTGACTGGGAGAGTAGGCATCTTTCGGCGCACCAAAGAGAAAATCCGTCGGCGGCTGAGAGCGGATTGTGCGCGGATTTGCCGAAGTTCACCCGCGAGCGGCGGAGCTGAAAATTGCAGTAGGCTTTGACGGCTTGCCCGCGTTAAGGGCTTAGAGTGCGCGGCTTTTGCCGTGAACGCAGGGTGGTACCGCGGAGATTGTTTCGTCCCTCGTCGCCGTATGGCGGCGGGGATTTTTGTTTGTTTTATAATCGCAAATTATGAAAGGATTGATATAAAATGATTGAAAAGTCAGCCGAGCTGAAAAAGCTTTTTGAAGAAAAAGCGGCAAAAATCGGTGTGGTTTCCGATGTTGAGCAGCTCAGAATTGAGTTCCTCGGCAAAAAAGGCCATGTGGCGGGGCTTATGCAGGAGCTTCGCAATGTTCCCAACGAGATGAAGAAGGAAGCAGGTCAGAAGATAAACGAAACGAAGCAGTTTATCGAGAACGCAATTTCTCAGAAGCTTGAGGAGCTTAAAGCGCTTGAAGAAAAAAGACTTATCGACAGCGCGGAGAGCTATGACGAATCTATGCCCTGCAACGCCGATCTCGGCTCTTATCATCCGATAACTCTTGTCCGCAGAGAGGTTGAAAGCATCTTTTTGAGCATGGGATTTTCCATTGAGGATTATTCCGAGATAACCGATGATTACAACTGCTTTGAGGCTCTCAATATCCCGAAGCATCACCCCGCAAGAGATATGCAGGATACCTATTATCTCAGCTCGGGTCAGCTTCTCAAAACTCATACCTCCGCGGCGCAGAACACTATTCTGAGAAAATATGCCGCTCAGCTTGAGCAGGGCAATCCCATCAGAGCGATATTCCCCGGACGCTGCTTCAGAAATGAAAAAATCGACGCCTGCCATGAAAATACCTTCTTCCAGATGGAGGGAATCATGGTTGATAAAAACATTTCGATTTCCAACCTGATTTATTTTATGAAAACCATGCTTTCCGAGGTTTTTCAGAGAGATATAACCGTAAGGCTTCGTCCGGGCTTCTTCCCGTTTGTTGAGCCGGGCTTTGAGCTTGATATTCAGTGCCTTATCTGCGGCGGCAAGGGCTGCCCCTCCTGCAAGGATTCGGGCTGGCTTGAGCTTTGCCCCTGCGGTATGATTCATCCCAATGTTCTCACAGCCGCAGGAATTGACCCCGAAAAATACACGGGCTTTGCATTCGGACTCGGCATGACAAGGCTTGCAATGATGAAATACGGAGTTAAGGATATCCGCGTTTTCAACAGCGGTAACCTTAAAGCTCTCTCGCAGTTCACCGAGAAATCGTTTACCAGACCCGAAAACGAAAGCAAGGAGGCATAAGCGATGTTTGTTTCTATTAATTGGATTAAAGAATATGTTGACCTTGACGGTCTGGATATCAAAAAGCTTATTGAGAATTTCACTCTTTCAACCGCCGAGGTTGAGGATATAACAGTTAAGGGCGCGGACATTTCAAATGTTGTTGTCGGCGAAATCCTTTCGGTTGAAAATCATCCCAATTCCCAAAAGCTCCATCTGTTAAAGGTTGACGCAGGCAGCAAGGTTTGCAATATAGTCTGCGGCGCGCCCAATGTTGCAGTAGGTATGAAGGTTGCTCTTGCGCTTGCGGGCGGCAGAGTATGCGGCGGCGAAATAAAAGTTGCAACCGTTGCGGGCTTTGAGTCCGAGGGAATGTGCTGCTCCGAAAAGGAGCTTGGTATCAGCGATGACCATTCGGGCATTATGTCGCTTGAAACCGATGCTCCCAACGGCACGGATATCAAAACTCTCTATCCCATCGACGATATTATTTTCGAGGTTGATAACAAATCTCTCACCAACCGCCCCGACCTTTGGGGTCACTACGGCATCGCGCGCGAATTTGCCGCTCTGACGGGCAGAGAATTAAAGCCCCTTGAGCTCGGCGACCTTTCCTATAACGGCGACGAAAAGGTCGATGTTACCGTCGGCAGGAAAGATTTGGTTTACAGATATTCCTGCATAAAAATGGATAATATCACAAAGCATACAAGCCCGCTTGATATGAGAATACGCCTCTATTACTGCGGTATGAGAGGAATTAATCTGCTTGCGGATGTAACAAACTATATTATGCTTGAAATCGGTCAGCCGACCCACGCTTTTGATGCAAACAAGATTGACCGCATAGTTGTTACAACCCCTGCGGAAAAGACAAAGTTCACAACTCTTGACGGCGTTGAGAGGGTAATTGACGAAGACACGCTGATGATTTGCAACGGCGACACTCCCGTCGGCATTGCCGGAATTATGGGCGGTCTTGATTCCGAGATTATCGATAACACGGGAGCGGTTGTGCTTGAATCCGCTAACTTCGACGGTGTAAGCATCAGAAAATCCTCAACAAGGCTCGGTCACAGAACGGACGCGAGCGCAAGATATGAAAAAATGCTTGACCCCGAGCTTACTCTTGAAGCGGTCGGCAGATTTGTAAAGCTTGTCAAGGATATCGACGGCGGCGCAAGAGTTGCTTCAAAGCTTACCGATGAATATGTTAAGAAGTACCCCGAAATTTCTCTTTCATTCGATAAAAAATATGTTGACCGTTACACGGGAATTGATATCAGCGA
>JAEDGK010000113.1 GCA_016297555.1 Clostridiaceae bacterium | reverse complement strand
AGGACAAAGCCGTGGTTGAACATTTCTTTGACCTGTTTGAAAAAAATATATCCGCGCTCACAGCGGGTGTTTAAAATCCGTCCGAGACATTCCGGAAACCAAAAATCAGGGGATGCCGCATTTAGATGCAAAAAGCGTTTCCTTCACTCTGAAGCTGTACAAGGGTACCGCGAGTGGGTGAAAAACGCTTAAAAAGCAAGATAATATTGTCAATATAAAAACAAGTGGCGATATAGTACAAAAATGCAATTTATTTTTTGTATCTGTACTTTATTGCCACTTGATTTTTTGTTTTTTGGTTTGCGTTAAGTGCGACATTCCCTCAGCTTTTGTCAGACAACATAATATCCGAGAGTACCTTTTGATAGGTTGAACAGAAGAGATACTATATCCTGCTCCGGCAGCTTATATCCCGATTCCATCCATTCGATGATGACACTCAGACAGCCGTTTACTGCATAGCCGTAGATATACTTTTTCAGGCTTTCATCGGCTGTGCAGTTTAATGAGGAAATTATCTTCTCGAGAGATATTTTGACGAATTTTTTCTTGAAAAACGGGTTCTCGCGCTTTATCAGCATTGTACGGAACAGCTTGTCATTTTCCTTGATATAGTTCAAAAAAGAACATATGTAGTGTACAGCACTGTCGTTTATATCGGCGCCTATTTTCTCAAGATAATCTGATGTGTTCTCTATAATTTCATCTTCAATGCTTTTGAGCAGAACGTTCGGCTCATTATAGTGCAGATAAAAAGTTGAGCGGTTCAGCTCCGATCTTTCACATATTTCTTTTATTGTGATTTTTTCCACGGGCTTTTCCTGCATCAGGTCAAGCATAGCGTTCTTGAGCATTATTTTTGTAATCCTTGCACGTTGGTTCTCTTTTTTGTTCATTTTTTCCTCCATTAAATCGTCATTATTGCCGTAAGTGTTGAATTTGCAGTGTTTTTAAAACATCTGATGATTGTAAAAACAACATTGTGTTGATATAATTGGATTGTATACCGTAGGATTTGTATTGTCAATAAAAACGTAAACGGCTCTGTCAGAAGAAAGGCAGAGAGAATAAAGAAAAAAGCCGGAGGTTGCATCATGGAGAGATCTTTAAACAGCAGGCTTTTGCGAAGCCGCATAGTGTCCGATGACGTGACACGCAGCGAAAAATGGTTGGGTTATCTTTTGGGCCCCGCCGGAGCACTGTTGCTCAACGCTATTCTTGCAAGCTATCTGAATGTTTATTACACGGATGTGCTGAAGCTCACAAATGTGTGGGGCGGTGCGTTTTTAGCAATATTTCCGATAGTATCAAAAATAATCGATGCTGTTACCAATATAGTTATGGGTCAGATTATTGACAGAACAAAAACGGCTCAAGGCAAGGCAAGACCGTATCTGTTACTCGCTGCCGTTCTTTTGCCGGTCACCGGTATATTGCTGTTTACCGTACCTGAGGCATCACAGACGGTTCAGGTAATTTGGGTAATGCTTTCGTATAATCTGTTTTATTCTTTCGCCTTCACAATTTATAACATGAGCCATAACCTCATGGTTCCGCTTTCAACAAGAAATGTCCAGCAGAGGGGAAGCCTGTCGGTATTCAACAACATCTCAAGCGTTGCGGCAACAGGCATTATTGTTGCCCTGTTCTTCCCCATGCTTGTCATGCCCGCAATCGGTGTAAATAAATCTGCCTGGATAACCGTTATGACAGTTGTTTCAATATTAGCTCTTCCGCTCACTCTTGTTGAATATTATTTTACCCGTGAAAGAATAACCGAGGAAAATGCCGGTGAAGAGACAGAGAAAGTGCCACTCAAAACACAGCTTTTAAGCGTTATAAAAGACAAATATTGGGTTGTAATATTCCTGTATCTTATCGTTTACAACATAGGAGCAAATCTTAAAAATGTTTCTCTGATATATTTTTGCAACTATGTGCTCGGTACATATAATGACGGCATAACTCAGACACTCATTTCCGTCATCGGCGGAATTCCCATGGGAATAGGAATGTTTGCCGTCTGGCCTCTGGCAAAGAAGTTCGGAAAGAGAAATCTTACAATGGCCGGTTTTGTCCTTTATGCCTTGGGCGGAATTATCTGCCTGATTAATCCTCACAATATGGTGGTTGTGATTATCGGTCAGTTTATTAAAAATATCGGCGGTCTTCCATGTGCTTATGTGTTTATGGCTTTGTTTGCCGATGTCCTTGACCATATCGAATGGAGATACGGCTTCAGGGTTGACGGACTGTCGACCTCAATTTTGACGATTATTCTAACTGTTGCGGGCGGTGTCTCAAACGGTATGTTGAATCTGATGCTTTCAAAAGCAGGATATATAGCGCCTGAATTTATAAACGGTGAAACGGTTGCCACTGTTCAGAATGCAGCCACACAGAAAGTAATCACCTTCGGTTTTCTCGGCTTTGAGGCAATCACGGCATTCATTATGATTGCGCTGCTTGCTTTCCTCGGAGTTGAAAAAAATCTTGAGAAAGAGCAGGCTGAAATAAAGCAGAGAAGAGAATTTGCACAGGAAAGTGACGCAAAGGAGCAAAACGAAGAAGCTTGATTTTATCGGTGTTAATGTTTATATGCCGCTGAATTTCATCTGTGCGAAAAGATACAGGCAGACTCCCGATGCCGGGATTGCCCGCAACGCCCTCGGATAGGAACTTTGTCCCGAAACTCTGTATTGGGTTCTCTGCTTTTTCAGTGGAAGATATTCTCTTCCGATTATGGTCACCGAAAACGGCATGTGTGCCTATGACAGCTCGCTTGCGGATGACAGCGTTAATGACGGACACAGGGTCTCCTATCTCGAGCAGACGATCGGCGGAGTCAAGCGTGCCGTCAGAGAGGGGATCCCGGTTATCGGTTATCAGTATTGGTCACTCATGGACAATTTTGAATGGGCTGAGGGCTATGATCAGCGTTTTGGGTTCGTTTATGTGGATTATAAAACACAGCAAAGAACCGTGAAACAGTCGGGATTTTGGTATAAAAAAGTTATTGACTCTAACGGAGAAATATTATGAAAGCTATCAACTTGAAAACAGAATATTTAAATAATCCTATAGGCATTGATATCGTAAAGCCCCGTCTCTTTTGGAACTGCGAGGGCGGAGTTGAGCAGACGGCTTACAGCGTATTAGCAAAAGACAGCAGCGGCAATGTCCTTTGGGATTCCGGCAAGGTGAAAAGTCAGCAAATGACACATCTCCCGTGGGGAGGCGATGAAATCGGAAGCCGCACTCAGGTATTCTGGAAGGTTAAAATATGGGACGAGAACGACGCTGAGGGCGAGTGGTCGGAACCCGCAGTCTTTGAGACAGGATTGCTTGAACCATCCGACTGGTGTGCAGAGTGGATAACGGGCGATTATGATGCGGATGACTCCGCTTTGAAAAAAAAGAAAAAGATAGGCAAATCCTTTTTCCTGCAGGGCGTGAATTTCCTGTTGGAAAGCGGCAAACCGGAAACACTAACACGCTATCCGGTGGATTGCTTTGAACACAAATTCACCGTTAGCAGGGAGATTGAGAAAGCCCGGCTTTATATTACCGCTTGCGGTATCTACGAGGCAAGGCTCGGTGGCGAAAAGATAGGCAATTTCTGCCTGGCGCCTGGTATAACCGATTACACAAAGCGTGTGCAGTATCAAACCTATGATGTCACCGATATGCTTCTTCCGGGTGAAAATTCGCTGACAGTGGAGCTTGCGGACGGCTGGTATCGCGGTTCTGTCGGCGCCTGGGGGTTAAAGCAGGAATACGGCAGTGAAACCAAATTTATAGCACAGCTTGAAATTACATATAAAGACGGTTCAATGAGCCGTGAAATCACAGACGGAAGCTGGCGCTGGAGCAATGACGGACCTATTCGCTTTGCGGACAACAAGGATGGCGATATTGTAGACGCAAACAAAACGCCGAGTTATAACGGTTATGCGCGCGTGACATCGCATACGGTTGTACCGTCTGCATCCCACAACGTTTTTGTTGCCGAAAAAGAACGTTTTAAGCCTGAAATTATCAAAACACCCGGCGGGAAAACAGTGCTCGATTTCAAGCAAAATTTTGCGGGGTATATTGAGTTTACGGTTGACGCCGAGCAGGGCGATGAGATATTTCTGCGTTTCGGCGAGCTGCTTGATGAGAACGGCGAGTTCACACAGCGAAATATCCAGTGCTCCAACAAACACATCACAACGCCCTTGCAGCAGATCAGGTATATCTGCAAACCGGGCAAAAATCACTATAAAACGAGATTTGCGATATTTGGATTTCAATATGTTTTGGTTGAAACGGACGTTTCGTTTGAGGCCGAGGATTTTACGGGAATTGCTGTGTATTCCGATATGGAGCAAACAGGATTTTTTGAAAGCTCAAATGAGCTTTTGAACAAGTTGGTGGATGCAACGGTCTGGTCAACAAAAAGCAACAGCGCCGATCTGCCGACGGATTGCCCGACCCGTGAGCGCCACGGCTGGACCGGAGACGCGCAGATCTTTTTTTCGACCGCATCTTATCTTTTTGATTATGCGAGTTTTTCCGGAAAGTTCCTCAACGATATGTATGACTGGCAGAAGAAAGACGGCAAACTGCCGCAGATCGCGCCGCCCGGCGGAATTGATTTCTTCATGGATTTTATGAACGGCAGTGTCGGCTGGTCGGATGCGGGTATTATTATTCCGTATTATTTTTGGAAGCAATATAATGACATAGATATTCTGAAAACCTACTATGACCGCATGTGCCGCTACGCGGAATTTATGATAGGCAGAGTCGGCAAAAACGCCCCTCTTTCAAAGCCGCACAAGGTTAGGGGAGAGAACAGAAAATATGTTGTCAACAGCGGTCAGTCCTATGGCGAGTGGGCAGAACCTGCCGATGTTTTCCCGAACGACTGGACTAATACGATCCTGCCTCACACAGAGGTTTCAACTGCTTATACAAGCTATGTGCTCGGGCTTATGAGCGAAATTTCTCGGGTGCTTGAACACGAGGAGAATGCGAGACGGTATCGAGATATCAGCGAAAAGTGCAAAAAGGCATACAGGGAGCTTGTGAAAACGCGGGAATATTCACTTGACACCGACCGTCAGGCTCAGCTTGTGCGCCCACTGGCATTTAACTTGCTTGATGAAGAGCAGACCGAATACGCGAAAAAGCGTTTGATAAAGGCGCTTGATAACTATGGCTGGCGAATCGGAACAGGTTTTCTCTCCACACCTCTGATTTTGAGTGTGCTCGAAAAATATGATTTGAACGCCGCATACAGGTTGCTTGAAAATGAGAAGATGCCGGGCTGGCTGTTCATGCCTAAGAACGGCGCGACCACCATCTGGGAATCGTGGGAGGGTATAAAAGCGCAGGGCGGTATTGCCTCTCTGAACCACTATTCAAAGGGAGCCGTGTGTGAGTGGCTGTTCAAAACAATGTGCGGAATAAATGTAGCCGGAGAAAATCATTTTGTTATTTCACCAAAGCCAGGCGGGAATTTCACCTTCGCGAAAGCGGAATACCGCAGCGTATTCGGTACGGTTAAATCTTCATGGGAGAAAAAAGACGGCAAAACGCTGTATACGTTTTGTATTCCCGCAAACACAACCGCCGATATTGTTTTGCCGGATGGGACAAAACAAACAGTTGCAGCAGGCAATTATATCTTTTATGAGGATAGAAAATGAGCGTATATGTGATTGGAGACACAGAAATGTTGGAAAGTCATGCGGTTTCTGCGCTTGATATTTAATAAATACAAAAAAGGAGATTGAAAGTTATGGGTTCAAGAAAAATCACAACTGTTGTTTCCCTTATTCTTGCGGGTGCTGTTTTGTTTGCGGGATGCGGCAAAAGCAACGAAACAACCGATGATAATGTGAAAACTTCAGAAGAAAAAACAAGTCAGTCGGAATTTGTTGCCGATGATGTTCGGGAATCACAAGCCGTTGTCGCATCTCTGCCTGAGTCTACTGAAAAAACAGACACAGTTTCAACAAACACAAAGTCCGAAGAGACAACCAAAACGAAGCCTGAAACTCAAAAGGCCGAAGTGAATGCTACAACTAAAAGCTCAAGCGCAAAAAATATAACTGTTTATAAATCAGAGGGCCAAAGAAAAATTTGGGCCGGTGTCGTAGGTGAGATTTATGTTCTTTTCAAAAACATTGAAACA
>JAEDGK010000112.1 GCA_016297555.1 Clostridiaceae bacterium | reverse complement strand
TTTATACCTTTTCGCGGTACTTTTTTCTTGCATATCTGAAAACGATATATAAAACGCATATCAGCACGAAAATCCCGATATAAATTGCATATTTCCTTGTTTCGGCTGTCATTTTTTCACCGTTCTCGGTATTTGCCGAGCTCTGCGAATCGCCGCCGAAGAAAAACGCATAATTGCTTGAGCCTGACGAAGGAACATAGTTTTTAACATCGTCCCAAAGCGTGCTCATAAGCGAAAGAATTTCGGGTGAAAGATTGAGGAAAAGCTGAGTTTTAAACTTTCCGTCCTCGGGATAAAGGATTTCATTCTGATAGAATGTGTATTCAGGGTTGCTGTAAACCTCGGTATGCGGGCTGGCATAGCAGATATATTCGGCATTTGCAAGCGCAACCTCGGGGTCAAGCAGGAAGTTGATATAAAGCTCTGCGGCAAGCTTGTTTTTTGCGCCTTTGAGAATGCAAGCCGCGTCAACAAAGAAGTTAACGCCCTCCTTGGGATAAACAAAAGCAAGGTCGGGGTTATTATCATACATTGTAAGAAAATCGCCTGCAAAATACGGTGCAAGAGCCGCTTCGCCCGACTCCATTTTCAGGAATATCTCATCGTTGACATATGTGGGAACGATGTTTTTCTGCTCTTTGAGCAGCTCCGCCGCAACTCGCCAAGCTGCGGGCGACTCGTTGTTATAATCCATTCCAAGAATACTCTGAGCAATCGCAAAGGCATCTCTCGGATTGTTAATCATCAAAATGTTGTTGGCATAGCGCTCATCCCAAAGCGCAGTCCAGCTGTCGGGAGCTTCCTCGACCATTTTGGTGTTATAAATCAAGCCGACCATTCCGACCGTGTAGGGCACGGAATATTCGTTTGTGGGGTCATGGGCGAGGTTTCTGTATTTCTCGGGAATGTATTTATAGTTCGGAATGTTGCTGAAATCAAGCTTTTCGAGCATATCCTCCGCAATCATTCTCTCTATCATATAGTCGGAGGGAATAACCACATCGTATGAAACTCCGCCGCCTTTCAGCTTTGAATACATTACCTCGTTTGTATCGTAATTATCGTAAACAACCTCAATGCCGTATTTTTCTTCAAAAGCCGCATTGACATCGAGCGAGTCATCCTCGCCGTCGGAAATATATTCGCCCCAGTTATAAACATAGAGCTTTGTGCCTCTGAGGGCGTCTATATCGCTCTGCTCCGCCGCAAAAGCAACGGCGCAGGGCGCAAAAGCCATAACAAGCGCAATCAGCGCGCAAAGTGCCTTTTTCACGCTCTGTCACCCCTTTTTATTAAATTTTATTTGCCCTTTGCTCTTTTTTCGCTCTTGACCTGAGCCGCATTATAAAGAATAAGCAACAGCAGAATACTCAGGAAAATCAGCGCGGAAAGAGCATACATATCGGGCTTGACCCTCTTTTTGGTCATTGAGAAAATAGCAATCGGCAGAGTCTGGAAGCCCGGACCGCCCGTGAAATAGCTGATTATGAAATCGTCAAGCGAAAGCGTGAACGCCATAATCATACCTGTTATTATTCCCGGCATTATTGAGGGCAAAACAACCTTGAAAAAAGCCGTTACGGGCTTGCAGCCGAGATCCTGCGCCGCCTCGGCAAGGTTTCTGTCCGTCTGGCGAAGCTTCGGCAAAACCGTAAGCACGATATAAGGCAGATTGAATGTGACATGGGCAATCAGCAAAGTGCCGAAGCCGAGAACCGAGTCGATATTAACCAGCCTGCCCACAAAGACAAACAGCAGCATCATTGAAATACCCGTAACAATCTCGGGATTCATCATCGGGATATTTGTGACAGCCATTATACCCGAGCGCGCAAAGCCTTTTTTGTATTTATCTATGCCGACTGCCGCCGCCGTTCCGATAACGGTTGCAATAACGGAGGAGCTGACCGCAAGAATAAGAGTGTTATAGAGCGCGCGCAAAGTTGCTTTGTCTTCCAAAAGAGACTTATACCATTGAAGTGAAAAGCCTGCAAACACGCTCGTGCTGCTTGAAGCGTTAAACGAAAAAACAATCAGCACGATTATGGGAGCATAGAGAAACAGGAAAACGAGTGAAGCGTAAATTTTTGAAACTGCTTTCATATAACAACGCCCTCCTCATCACCCGAAAAGCGGTTCATAACCGCCATACAGATAAGAATAAGCACCATAAGCACAAGCGAAATCGACGCGCCGAGATTATAGTTATATGACTGCTGAAACTGCCTCTCAATAACATCGCCTATAAGGTCGAACGAGCCGCCGCCGAGCTTTTGAGAAATATAAAATGTGCTGACCGAGGGCACAAAAACCATCGTTATTCCCGAAACAATGCCGGGCATACTCATCGGAATTATGCATCGTCTGATAACAGTCAGCCTGCTGCCGCCCAAATCCTGGCAGGCTTCAATCATACTTCTGTCAAGCTTCGCCATAACCGAATAGACAGGCATTATCATATAGGGCAGAAAATTATATACCATACCGAGAATGACAGCTCCCGAGGTATTAATCATATGGATTGGGTCAATGCCGATTTTGGCAAGGAAAGAATTGATTATGCCCGTATCCTGAAGCAGTGCCATCCACGAATATGTGCGGATAAGAAAGCTCATCCACATCGGCAGCATAACAAGCATAACGAGCGTGCGCTGAACCTTCTCGGTTTTCTGCGAAATAATATAGGCGAGCGGAAACGCAATTACAAGGCAGATGAGCGTTGCAACTATTCCGAACCAAATTGAGCGCAGAAAGGTGGGAGCAAACTTGCTCAAAGCCATTATATTTTCAAAAGTGAAATTTCCTGCCGCGTCCGTAAAGGAATAATAGACAACAAAGAAGAGCGGCGCAACGATAAACAGAGCCGACCATACAACATAGGGCGAGGCGACCAACTTGGTTTTGAGAGAAGAACGGCTGTTCATTCCTCCACCTCCTCCTCAGCGTTGGAGAGCTCGTCAAACTCCTCGCTGAAGGAGCTGTAATCTCCGTAAATGCCCGAATACTCGGATTTTTTCATAATATGAATGGCGTCAGGCTCAATGAAAAGCCCGATCTTGCTGCCCTCCGCCTGATAGTCCGTTGTCTGAATCATCCATTTGAAGCCGCCGATATCAACGATGATTTCAAAATGAACGCCTTTAAAGGTAACGGAGGTAACAACGCCGCAGAGCATTCCGTTTTCAGGCGCAACAACATCAACATCCTCGGGGCGCACAACAACATCAACAGCCTCATTTTTGGCAAAGCCCTTATCAAGGCACTCAAAGCGGTGACCCGAAAATTCAACAAGGCAGTCGTCAAGCATAACGCCGTCAAGAATATTGCTCTCGCCTATGAAATCGGCAACAAAAGCGTTTTTGGGTTCATTGTAGATATCAAGAGGAGTGCCTATCTGCTGGATAACGCCGTTATCCATAACAACGACCGTGTCGGACATCGAGAGTGCTTCCTCCTGATCGTGGGTAACATATATAAAAGTAATGCCGAGCCTTTGCTGAATGTTTTTAAGCTCAGCCTGCATATCCTTTCTAAGCTTCAAATCAAGCGCGCCGAGAGGCTCGTCAAGCAGCAAAACCCTCGGCTTTACCGCAAGCGCCCTTGCAATGGCAACACGCTGCTGCTGACCGCCCGAGAGCGAGTTGATGTTTCGCTTATTGAAGCCCGTCAAATTAACAAGAGCGAGCATTTCTTCAACAGTTTCCTTAATCTGCTTTTCGGGAACTTTCTTAATTCTGAGACCGAAAGCAACATTTTCATAAACATTCAGGTGAGGAAAAAGGGCATAACGCTGAAAAATAGTGTTAACCTGCCTCTTATGAGGAGGAACACTATTTATCTTCTTTCCCTCAAAAATAACCTCTCCCTCATCGGGCTCAACAAAGCCTGCGATTATACGCAGAGTCGTTGTTTTTCCGCAGCCCGACGGACCCAAAAGAGTTATAAACTCCTTATCGCGGATATAAAGATTCAGATTTTTGAGCACCTGATTATTTCCGAAAGCAACGGAAATGTTTTTTAAATCAATGATCGCATTTTTTTTCAATTATGCAGCCCCTCTCTGCCTTTGCCGCGGTAACGGCGAAACGGCTGAATATTGACCCCCTAAGGGATTAATATAAAATATAGTGCAAAATCTTGCAAATGTCAACAATTTTTTTAATAAATTCGTGAAAAATCCGTTGCTGTCAGAGAATTTTTTATATTTTACTCCCTTTTTCTCTGAAATACTCTGTTATACTCTGTTTTCCTCAGTTTTTTTGTTTTTGATTTTATTTAAAAAATACGGCGGGAGCAACCCCGCCGTAAGCTAAAAATCATATTAAAGCTCTATTTCTTTATTAATGACAATAAATGTCATTCTCTCCTGAATTGTAATTCCTCCGTGCGAGGTAACAAATCCGCCGTGGTCGCTCGTAAGAATTATGAGCCAATCCTCATTTTCGTAATTCTTCCTCGCTTTTATTGCCTCAATAACCTCTCCCGCATAAATATCGTTATCATACATTGCCTTCTGATATTCGGGATTAAAGGTTGAGAAGCCCGTGCCGTGACCCGCAGAATCGGGAAATTCGTAAATCGGGAAAATGAAATCCGAGCAATCGTCCCGAGCTATATCCTCAAGAGTTTTAGCGTGGATTTCCTCCTGACTTTCACACTTGACGAATGCGGCGTTTATTCCGTTTTCTTCGCAATATTTCTTTTCATTAATATATGTGCTGTTTTCGTCAATAAAATGACCGCCCCAAGTGGTATAAAAAGCTGTTTTATCCGCCTTGCCGCTCTGAATAAGGGTTGTGAGCAGGGTCAGATAATCGTTTGACTTTGAAATGCCGTTATCGGTAACTCCGTTTTCCGTTCCCCACTTGCCCGTCAGAATTGAGCACCAGCTGGGAGCAGTTGAGGTTGCCTGAACGGTGGGCGCAGGATAATTCGCGCCGCCGCAATAGGAAATATAGGCCTTTGCTCCGCCCGAAAGCATGGCATCAAAGCCGCCGTTTTTGGCAACATATGCCGTGCCGTCAAGCCTGCCGCCGTCAAAGCCGATAATAATTGCCTTCTTCTCCTTTGAACCGCCCGAGCTCATATGCGCGCTGATGATATCATAGAGAACCGTTTGCGGCAATGCCGTTTCAAGCGTGTTTTCATAGAAATCGAGCTGCTCAACATGAGCCTTGTAGTTAATCGGAGTATCTGCTTCAAATCTGTCCATAATATTCGCTATTCCTCCTGAGATTAATGCCGCAATCGCAGTAAAGAAAGCGGCAATTTTTAAAATAAGAGTTTTCATTTTAATTCCTCCGTTTGCGCCGAATTTACGGCAATATTATTATATAATTTGACAAAATCCGAAAATATGATATCATTTATTTATCTTTAAAAAAGGATGGGTGTTATGAAAATTCTTGAAATCTACAACAAGCTTCAAAAGCAATATCCAAACGCGGAATTTCTGACAGAAAAGGATATTGTTGAAGCGGTCGGCGAGGAAAGCTTTTTACTGCTTCTCAGAAATTTTATGATTACCTTAGATCATAAAGATGAAAACGGAGTATGGCTGTATTCACTTTAAGATTTTATTTTGCAAAACAAATATATCAAACTCAGTAATTTAAGTCAATACATATAATTGACACTTTTTGGTTTTGCGGCTATAATCGAATTGCAAAATCAAACGGAGGTGACTTATTTTGCAATATTTATGCCACTCTTACCTCCCCGCAGATACGGCGGAGGAAACCGTAAGAAAAATTGATTTCAACAAAATCACACACCTGAATTTCGCCTTTTCCACCGTTGAAAAAGACGATAACGGAGAATATCTGCCGACGGTTTCGGAAAAAGTTGCGCTCGGAATTAAACTCACAAAAGAAATCATCGCGGAGCAGCACGCTCAAACTAAAACAATTCTTTCAATCGGCGGAGCGGGAGCCGGCAATTTCTGCGAAGGCTGCTCATCCGAAAGCGCAAGAAAGGCTTTTGCCGCGCGCTGTGTTGAGCTGATTAATGAGTTTGGCATTGACGGAATTGACCTTGACTGGGAGTTTCCCGGCAGAGCGCATCTCGGCGTTTCCTTCTGTGAGCATTGCGGAACGGATTACATTGAGCTTTGCCGTGAAATCAAGCGTGCAATCGGCAGCAGTCTTTTGACAGCCGCAGTCGGCAGCGACCTTTGGGGCGACCTTGATTATTCACAGCT
>JAEDGK010000111.1 GCA_016297555.1 Clostridiaceae bacterium | reverse complement strand
AGCACTTCTTCGGAAGTGCTTTTTCAATGAAATTCGTTCCTTACGGAACGAGTGAAATAGCTTCGCTGTGAAATATTTGCTTTGCAAATGTGAAATATGCCTGCGGCACATGAAAGAACGAATTACATTACACTTTTCAGTGGAACGAACTGTGTGTTCGTGGATATTGATTATTCGGCAATATTCCAATCCTCAGGCGCTATGCGCCAGCTCCTTTGCTAAGGAGCCGATGCAGTAGGTTACTGCTTCGTTGGCCTCCTTTGAAAAGGAGGTGGCATTTGCGAAGCAAATGACGGAGGATTGATTAACCGACTGATAAACGACATTATCCCCAAAAGTACCAAATTCAGTAGGGAACGCCGCAATACCGTTTTTTTCTCAAATTTATTGATAACTGTGAGGTAAAGTGATATAATTAACGCATCTGATAAATCGGAGGAAGATTATGTATAATATCAATTTCGGAAAAAGCGGCTTGAGCGTTCCGACCGTTGCGGTCGGGTGCATGAGAATTTCTTCAATGAGCGAAAAAGAGGTTTCGGAATTTATCGAAACCGCGCTCAGCCACGGAGCAAATTTCTTTGACCACGCCGATATTTACGGCGGCGGCAACAGCGAAAGAGTTTTCGCAAAGGCGTTAACTCCGAGCATGAGAGATAAAATTATAATTCAAACCAAGTGCGGAATTGTGCCGGGCAAGATGTTTGATTTTTCTTATGAGCACATCATTGAATCGGTCAACGGCAGCCTTGAAAGGCTCAATACGGAATATATCGATGTTTTGCTGCTGCACCGCCCCGACGCACTTATGGAGCCGGACGAGGTGGCAAGGGCGTTTGATGAGCTGAAAGCTTCGGGCAAGGTGCGCCATTTCGGCGTTTCCAATCAAAATTCCTATCAGCTTCGCCTGCTGCAAAACAGCATGGATATGCCTGTCTGTGCAAATCAGCTTCAATTCGGAATTATGCATGCGCCGATGATTCAGGCGGGCATAAATGTCAATATGTATAACGAATCCGCCGTCAACCGCGACGGGGGAGTGCTTGACTATTGCCGCCTGAATGAGATTACAATTCAGCCGTGGTCGCCGATGCAGTTCGGATTTTTTGAGGGCTGCTTTATTGATAATGATAAGTTCCCCGAGCTGAACGCAAAGCTTGATGAAATTGCGGAAAAATATTCCGTTTCAAAAACAACGATTGCCTTTGCGTGGATTCTCCGTCACCCTGCGAAGATGCAGCCCGTTACGGGCACAACAAATCCCGCCCGACTTGCCGACTGCATAAAGGCAGCGGATATCAAGCTCACCCGCGAGGAATGGTATGAGATTTACAAAGCCGCAGGCAATATTTTGCCGTAAACATTCATAAAAACTCTACTTTCGGTTTGTTGTATTTCAAAAGGGATTGATATATAATTGCGTTGAAAGGAGGGTTTTTCAATGAATAATTGTGATACGGGCGCGCTGATAAAAGCTCTGAGAACGGAAAAAGGGCTAACTCAGGCGCAGCTTGCGGATATGCTTTCCGTGTCGGACAGAACGGTTTCAAAGTGGGAAACGGGCAGAGGCTGCCCCGATGTTTCGATTCTCCCCGCTCTTTCGGAGATACTCGGCGTTAATGTTGAGGAGATACTCAAGGGAGGAATAAAGTGCAACGATTTTGTCAGCGGAAATATGAAAAAAGCAAATTATTTCGTTTGCCCCGAGTGCGGAAACATTGTGTTAAGCACGGGCAACGCCTCGGTTTCCTGCTGCGGACGCAGGCTTTTGCCGTGCACGGCTCAAAAAGCCGATGAAATGCACGAAGTAAAAGCAGAAATTATCGAAAACGATTGGTTTATTACCTGCAGTCACGAGATGGAAAAGGAGCATTATATTTCATTTGTTGCTTTTGCATCGGCGGGCGAGATTAAGATTTTCAAAACCTATCCCGAATGGGAGCTTCAGGTGCGTTTCCCGAAGCGCGGTCACGGATTACTTCTCTGGCATTGCACCCGCCACGGGCTGTTTTACAGAGCGGTTTAAAAAGTTAATGAGAAAAGCAAAAAACGGTGCGAGTTTTTGAAATTCGCACCGTTTTTTTATGAATTTTTATCCGAACTTAATGCCGCAGAGGGTTCTGATTTCTTTCATAACGCGGCTGACTTGTAAAGCTCTTTCACTTGTCATAGCGTAATACAGGTCGTTTGGCGAGGCTATGAATTCCTCAAAGCGAGCCGCCTCGAAGCCCATCAGCTTTTCCTTGGGCGTATCGCCTGCAATCGCTTGTATATCACCGTTTTTGCCTATCAAATTAATATTTGTCAGCTTTGAAATCGACTCGATTGTTACCGTGCCCTCGTCGCCGAAAATCTGAGAGCCGAGTCTGTCCTGCCCGAGCTTGGAATATGTAAAGGTTATCAGCTTGTCAGAGTAGAGCAGAGACGCGCTTCCGCTCCCGTCCGCTCCGCTGTCCATAAAGCTCGCGCAGGCGGTTATTTTATCGGGAATCCCGAATAAATCAATCGCGGGATAAACGCAGTAGATGCCTAAATCCATCAAACAGCCCGTCGCAAGCGCGGGGTTAAAGATGTTAGGCAGATTGCCTGAAAGATAGGCGGGATATTTTGATGAGAGCTGAGAAAAATCAAAATGCGCGCTCGTGATTCTGCCGATTTTTTCAAGAGAATTTCTGAGCAGTTCCCTTGCGGGGTTGAACATATACATTATTGCTTCCGAATAGATAAGCCCGTTTTTCCGTGCAAGCTCCTGAAGCTCGCAAAGCTCTTCCGGCTCAACCGTTATCGGCTTTTCGCAGATAATATGCTTTCCGCTGTTAAGCATCAGCTTTGACTGCTCATAGTGCAGGCGGTTGGGGCTGGCTATGTAAACTGCGTCAAAATCTCCCTTTGCAAAATCCTCAAGACTTGTAAAAACCTTAGGGATTTTGTTTTCGCTTGCAAATTTTGCGCCGCTTTCCGCTGTGCGCGAATAAACCGCCGCAAACTCCGAGCCGCACATCATTCTTGCACCGTCAATGAATGACTTTGCAATCCAGCCTGTTCCTATAACTCCGTAACGCATATTAAAGCTCCTTTGCCATTGCGGTTCCGCCGCCGAAACGCCGCAGAATTTTAAAGCCGTTTTTCCAATAAAAATTAATTCCTCTTTTGTTTTCCGTGCCGACGATGAGCATAATGCCGTTAACGCCTTTTGCTTTCATATGAGAAACGAGAGTTTCCATCATTTTTGAGCCGTTTCCGCCGCCCCTGAAAGGCTTGTTTAAATCAATGTGAAGATGAGCGGGATATTTTTTTGAATAGAGCCGATAAACAAAAACCTCTCCGAGCGCTTCCGCATAATACTTAAAATTGATTTTTCGCAGTTTCTTTAAATAAGGCTTAAATCGTTTTGCATATCCTTTGAAATCCGCCGCGCAGAAGATATATCCCTGAGCCTTGTCCTCTTCGTCAACCAGCACAAAAACATTTTCGGGCTCCTGCTCGATATAATAATCGCAGAAGGTAAACAGAATGTAATCGTGAACCTTTTTGTCGGTTTGCGCCGCGTCGGGGCCTGTGTTAATGCAGACCTCACGCACATCTTCTTTATATTTGGGGTCGTATTTTTTGATTGTGACCATATAATCCTCCCTCAAATTTCAACCGTGAAGGTTTTTTCACCGCTGAATTCGGTTCGAGTGCCGTTGTGCTCAAAAACTGCTTTGATTTTTGGGTCGGCATATGCTTTGACTGTTGCCGTGCTTCCGATTTTTTCATATTCAACGGAAATAACGCCGCGCTCGGTTGTGATGTGACCCTTTGCTCTGTTCATTCCGTCAACAAAGCAGGGAGATATGATAACCTTTTCATAGCCTGCACTGCTCTCGGGCTGGCGGATTCCGAGCAGATAAAGGAAAAGATATTTTGTTACCGCGCCGAACATCGGGTGATTTCGGGATTCAATTCCGTTCCAATATTCCCAGATGGTAGTTGCACCGTGCGCCGCCATATTGGCAAAGGAAACCTCTTTTTTGCTTGAAAGCAGGTCAAATGCAAGCTGATTTTCGCCCTGCTCAAAAAGATAGCCGATAAGAGCCTCGGTAGCGATAATTCCCGTGTCAAACATTCCGAGCTTTTTATATTTTTCTATAACCCTTTGCTTAACCTTTTCGTCGCCTAAGCCAACTCTCAGCGCAAGGCAGGAAGCGCCCTGAATATCGCCGCAGAAGGTGTGTTCCTGAGGGCTGTAATATGCAACCGTCACCGCTCTTTTGGCTTTTTCAATCCGCTCGTCAAGATGCGCCGCTTCGCTCTGCCTGCCGAGAATTTCCGCCGCCTGAATTGTTTGCTGCATAAAGCGGATATAAAGGCAGGTGTTTACGAGTGTTTCGGGGATTTTGAGCGAGTCGGGGGTGCACCAATCGCCGAGGCACCAGCCCTTTTCTTCCTCACGCCACACAAGTCCGTTTTCGCTGCGGCTCTCGAGATAATCAAGAAAATGAAGCATCTTCGGGAAAAACTCTGCAAGAAGAGCCTTATCGCCATAGGTTTTATAGAATTTCATCGGTACTTCAACAATAGCACCGCCCCAGCCTGCGGGGCCTCCGCCGCCGCCCATGAACGGCGCCGTGTGCTGAACATGGCCGCTGAGTCGGCATTGGCAGTCGGAAATATCATAGAGCCATTTTCGGTAGAATTCGCGGCTGTCAAGCAGCATCATTCCCGCTTCACAGCAAAGCTGACCGTCGCCCGTGTAGCCGAGGCGTTCTCTGTGCGGGCAGTCGGAGGGAACTCCGCAATGCATATTGCAAAGCTGAGTTCTTATGTAAGCGTCATACAGCCAGTTAAGCGGCTCGCAGTCGCTTTCAAATGACGATGTAACGGGGCAGTCGGAGTGAACAACATCAACTCTGACAGGTTCTGCTCCGCTGACCTTGAAATAGCGAAAGCCGTGCCAGGTGAAATGCGGAATGTATTCCCTCTCGCTGCCGTCGGTTATAAATTCGTCCGTCTGATAATTTTCTATAAAATGCATTCCGTCCTTTTGCCCGCCGAGATATTCCTCGGCATAGCTGACGGTTATTTTTTTGCCTTTTTCGCCGCCCTTGAAAACGGCGTAGCCTACCGTGTTTTCTCCCGCGTCATAGAGAGCCATGCCGTCAAGAGTGCCGATAAGTTTCGGCTCAACGGAGCGGATAACCTTGTCTGACGGCGAGGTTTGAATGTAATAATCGCTTTCGGGAGCGGAAATAACCCGCGAATTTGCAAAGCCCGACGGAGCGGCGCCGTTTTTGCAAAAGCCCTCGGGCAAAAGAGTGTAATTGTGGCGCTCTCCCCAATAAAGGTTATTTTCGGTGATAAAGCCCTTGTGGGAAAGCGTTGTTTCATCGCATAAGATATTTCCGCTTTCTTTTTCAATAACATAGCAGAGCTTAGGCGTTCCGTAAGCAACATTGCCTTCGTTATGCTGCTTGCTCTGACCGTAATATCCGTTGCCGAGCATAACGGCGAGCGTGTTTTCGCCCTCAATCAGATAACTTGAAATATCATATTTCATACAGTATATTCTGCATGCCATTTTGTCTTTTATCGGGTATTCAAATGCCGAGGTGTCGCGCTCGGAATAGTTTGATGCGTTGGGTGAAAGCAAATCCTCGCTGACTTTTTTGCCGTTGATATAAAGCTTAAAGAAGCCGAGACCGCATATTGTGATTTTGGCACTTTCGCCTGCGTTTGCTTCAAAGGTTTTTCTGAAAAGAGGGGCTTCGGATTCTTCGGTGCACTCAATCCATTTTGCTCCCTTGAACATTTCGATGCTTGTCATTGTTAAACCTCCTCGGTCAATTCGGAAAGTCTTGAATTCATTTGCTCCCATTCGGTCATAAGGCTCATCTGGCTGTCGGCAAGCTGCTCGCTTTTCTTGGTAAGCTCCAATATTTTTTCGTAGTCTGCCGCAGTTTCGGGGCTTGATAAAAGAGCGTTGACCGCTTCAATTTCGCCGTCAAGGCGGTCAATCTCAGCCTCGGTGCGGCTGATTTTGCCTTTAAGTCGGTTAATTTCGCTCTCTCGTTCCTTGCGAAGCTTATATGAATTTACTTTGTTTTCTGCCTTTTTCGGTTTTTCCTTTGCCTGAGCGAGAGCAATTCCCGCATAATCGTTATAGTCGCCGTCAAATTTTTCAAAGCCGTCGGCGGTCATACGGTAAATTTTGGTTGAAAGCTTGTTAATAAAATATCTGTCATGCGAAACGGCGATTATTGTTCCGTCAAAATCGGCAAGCGCGGCTTCAAGCACCTCTCTTGACGGA
>JAEDGK010000110.1 GCA_016297555.1 Clostridiaceae bacterium | reverse complement strand
ACGTTGCGCCGGCTATGCTCGCACCCAAAAGCGGCGCGGAGCTTGTCGAATATCTCCTGTAATATATAATGTAATATTAAGAAAACCGAATAAAATCAAAAAAAGTGCTTGACTGCCGAGGGATTATATGTTATGATAGTTCTACCTCTGCGGGAGGGTTCTTTTTTTGCGCCCTGAAATAAATTCAAAGCAGAGGGAGGCCGAGCTCCGCCGAGGCTGCCTGATAAGCCCCGCGCAGAGCCAAATATTCCTATAAATTGGAGGTGCCGCAAATGGCTGCTAACGGTAAAAGAGTTAAAATCACACTTTCTTGCACCGAATGCAAACAGCGTAATTACAACACGATGAAAAACAAGCAGAACACACCCGACAGGCTGGAGATGAACAAGTACTGCCGTTTTTGCAGGAAGCATACTCTCCACAAAGAATCAAAATAAGCGGGAGGATTAACCTATGGCTAAAAAGGAAGTTTCCCAAGCTGCAGAGAAGGTTGCCGCCGCAGAGAAGAAAAAGGACAAGAAGCCTGCTAATCCCAACGGAAATATCTTCGTAAGAGCCGGCAAGGCAATCAAAAAGTTCTGCAAAGACATCAAGGGCGAAATCAAAAAGATTGTTTGGCCCGACAGAAACACGGTTCTGAAATCCACCGGCGTAGTTCTGGTTGCCGTAGCTATCTGCGCAGTTGTTATTTTCGGCGTTGACCAGCTCCTTGCGTGGCTTCTTTCACTTCTTGAGAGAGCCGCTCAAAGCATAGGCGATTCCGACACAACGGCAGCAACAACCGCCGCAAACGCGGGAATAATAGCTCTGAGCAAGTTCTTGGGCTGACACGGGAGGATTTTCGATGTCTACTGACACAAGATGGTATGTAGTCCATACCTACTCGGGTTATGAAAACAAGGTTGCGACCAACATTGAAAAAATGGTCGAAAACCGCAAAATGCAGGATCAGATCCTTGAGGTCAAGATCCCCACAGAAATCGTTACCGACGCAGAGAAGAAAAAAGAGGTTGAGCGCAAGCTTTTCCCCGGCTATGTTCTCGTTAAGGTAGCCGTTACGCCGGATAGGGACAATCGCCCCGCAATGAGCGATGAAACTTGGCTCCTTATCAGAAACACCAGAGGCGTTACAGGCTTTGTCGGCCCCGAAAACAAAGCGATTCCTCTTACCGATGAAGAAGTTATCAGGCTCGGAGTTGAGAAGAGAAGCGTTGAGGTTTCCTACAAGGTCGGCGACACTGTCAACATTATCGATGAAATCTTCGACGGCTTTACGGGCGTTGTTGAGGATCTGGATGTTGACAACAATATGGTTAAGGTTTCGGTTTCCGCACTCTTTGGCAAACAGACAACCGTTGAGCTTGAGCTTGACCAGGTTGAGCTTGCCGAATAAACACGGTAATTTGAGGGCGCTCTGCCCTTTCAAATTTAGCGCGCAAAGCGCAGTCCGATAAAAGTCGGGCTTCGTGGGAGGAGCTTTACGCTCCGCAATTCACCACATTATATGGAGGTTTATTAATTATGGCACAGAAAGTTGTAGGCTTAATTAAGTTACAGATCCCCGCAGGCAAGGCCACTCCGGCTCCCCCTGTAGGCCCTGCTCTCGGTCAGCACGGCGTTAACATCATGGCCTTCACGAAGGAATTCAATGAGCGCACAAAGAACGATATGGGTCTTATCATCCCCGTCGTTATCACGGTTTATGCTGACCGTACATTCAGCTTTATCACAAAGACCCCGCCCGCTGCCGTTCTTATCAAAAAGGCTTGCGGCATCGAAAGCGGTTCGGGCGTTCCCAACAAAACCAAGGTTGCAACAATCACCCAGGAACAGATTCGCAAGATTGCCGAGCAGAAAATGCCCGACCTCAACGCTGCTACCATTGAAACAGCGATGAGCATGATCGCCGGCACTGCTCGCAGCATGGGCGTCGTCGTTGCTGATTGATGCACACTGTGGGAGGAAAAATCCGATTTAACCACATGATTGGGAGGAATTAATTAACATGAAACACGGAAAGAAATATAATGAGAGCGCAAAGCTTGTTAACAAAGCTGAGCTCTATGATCCCAACGGCGCTCTTGAGCTTGCCGTTAAAACCGCAAGTGCAAAATTCGACGAAACTGTTGAAGTTCATGTCCGCCTCGGCGTTGACTCACGCCACGCAGACCAGCAGGTTCGCGGCGCAGTCGTTCTTCCTAACGGAACAGGCCGCACCGTAAGAGTTGCCGTTTTTGCAAAGGGACCCGATGCCGATGCAGCAGCAGCGGCAGGCGCTGAGATAGTCGGCGCTGAAGACCTTGTTGCCAAAATCCAGGGCGAAGGCTTTATGGATTTCGATGTTGCCATCGCAGCGCCCAATATGATGGGTCTTGTTGGCCGTCTCGGTAAGGTTCTCGGCCCCCGCGGACTTATGCCCAGCCCCAAGGCAGGCACCGTAACACCCGATGTTGCAAAGGCTGTTACAGAAGCTAAGGCAGGTAAGATTGAATACCGCCTTGACAAAACAAACATTATCCACTGCCCCATCGGCAAGGTTTCCTTCGGCCCCGAGAAGCTCGCTGAAAACTTCAACACACTTCTCGATGCAATCATCAAGGCTAAGCCCGCCGCATCAAAGGGTCAGTATATCCGCTCCTGCGTTCTTGCTACCACAATGGGCCCCGGCGTTAAAGTTAACCCCAACAAGCTCGGCGGAGCAGACGCATAAAAAATGCTTGACAGGCACGGAAATCTGTGCTATCATATCTAAGCTGTTCTTTTTAAGACAGCAGGTGCTTTTCGCATAAAGGCTTCCGAGCCGCCTGCCGAGAGAGGATGCATACAAAAGCTTCGGCTTCAATTAAGTATGTCACGCCCTTTCTGCGGTTTGCGGAAAGGGCTTTAATTTTGCATTTATTCCACACGGAGGTGAAAATATATGCCAAGCGAAAAAGTTTTAGAGCAAAAGAAACAAATAGTCGCAGACCTTACCGAGCAGCTTAAAAATTCGGTTGCAGGCGTTGTTGTCGATTATAAAGGCGTCAATGTTGCTGATGATACAAAGCTTCGTAAAGAGCTTCGTGAAGCAGGCGTTCATTATTCGGTAGTTAAAAACACGCTTCTCGGTCTTGCTGCAAAAAATGCAGGTCTTGACGATATCTGCAGCGTTCTTGAGGGCACAACGGCTATCGCCATCAGCCCCGAGGATCACACGGCTGCTGCGAGAATTCTCTCAAAGTTTGCTGACAGCCACAAGAACTTCTCTGTAAAGAGCGGTTATCTTGACGGCGCTGTTATCGACACCGCGACGATTGACTCCCTTGCAAAGCTTCCCACCAGAGAAGTTCTTCTTGCAACAGTTTGCAACGCATTCAACGCACCCATCGCATCCTTTGCCCGTGCTATTCAGGCTATCGTTGACAAGAGCGGCGAAGCCCCCGCAGAAGAAGCACCCGCCGAGGCTTAATCATTTAACTTATTTTAAAATCTAACAAAATTGGAGGAAAATAAAATGGCATCTGAAAAAATCGCTGCTATAATCGAAGAAATTAAAGTTCTTACCGTTCTTGAGCTCTCTGAGCTCGTTCACGCTGTTGAAGAGGAGTTCGGCGTTTCCGCCGCTGCTGCTGTTGCAGTTGCTGCTCCCGCAGACGCAGGCGCTGCTGCCGCTGAGGAGAAGACTGAGTTTGATGTTATTCTCGCAGAAGTTGGCGCAGAGAAGATTAAGGTTATCAAGGTTGTTCGTGAGCTCACAGGTCTTGGCCTTGCAGAGGCAAAGGCTGCTGTTGACGGCGCACCCAAGGCTATCAAGGAAGGCGTTTCCAAGGAAGACGCTGAGGCTGCTAAGGCTAAGCTTGAAGAAGTCGGCGCTAAGGTTGAGCTTAAATAATTTGAGCTTTAATTTTCCCCGCTGTGCAAAACGCACGGCGGGGATTTTTTTGAGCATAAAAAATCACCCGATCAGCGCGACCGAGTGATTTTATTCTAAATTTATCAGCCAATCTGACCGACAAGCTGCTCAACAGCTTCAACAACACTTGCAAGAGCCTGATTGATAGCCGTAAGATATGCCGACATATCTGTTCCCGTAACCTTTGTAAGGATATCGGCGATATATGCGGGGATATCGCTGAGCATAGCAATAATTGCGAGCATACTTAATTACCTCCCTGTTTTATTTACCATAATTTTATCACTTTCAATCCATAATTGCAACGGTAAAATTATGCATAATTTGATAAATTCGTCAAAATTCATACATTAATATTAAACTGTATGAATTACGCGCTTTTAAACCGCCTTTATTCTCTATGCGCCCTTGCTTTATTCCGTTGATTTTGTTATAATGTTTCAGAAAGAGGTGACTCCGCTTGAAGCTGAAAAAACGCCTTTCATTATCTTATCTTGAAATGATTCTCGGCGCAATTCTTTGCGTTGTTATTCTGTGCGTCGGTATGATTTTCCTTTTTGAAAAGGTTGTACTCCCCCGCATTTCCGAAAGCGAGATTTTCGATTCGGACGCATTTGAGGTTCAGGAGATGATGCGGGAGCTGACGGGCGAGGATTTTGAAAATCCGAGCCTTACGGAGCAATTCGCCGATACCGTTTCCGCATACGGCTTTGATATAAAAACGCTCAAAAACGGAGAAATCGTTTTCAGCAATCTCAGGTTTTCTGAGGATGAAGCTCTTGAATCGCTTGAACGCCTGAATTATCTTAACGGAACCGTTCCCATGATTTATCAGATAGCAGGGGCTACGATGGTTCAGCAAAACCTCTCGGAGGGCGGCAACGACTATCTTATTCTGGCTGTCAGCTTCACGGACATAAGCATTTTCGGTCTCGGGCGGAATTCGGTAGTCGGAATTTTCGTTGTCGGTCTTATAATGATGGTGGCGCTTATCGCCGTTGCCATACTTATAAGCTGCCTGTTTTTCTCAAAAATCATTCACCGAAAGATTTCGGCGCCCGTTAATGCGTTGTGCTCCGCCGCAGAGCGAATAAAACACGGCGATTACGGCAAAAACATTAAATATGAGGGCATTGAGGAATTTGAAAATGTGTGCGAAACCTTTAACGATATGCAGCGCACAATTCTTGAAAAAACCGAGCAGCAGCAGGAATACGAGAAGCGGCGCAGCGAGGTTATAGCAGGAATATCTCACGATTTAAAAACTCCTCTGACCTCAATAAAGGGCTATGTTAAAGGTCTTAAAGACGGCATTGCCAACACCCCCGAAAAGCAGGCGCACTATCTTAATGTTATTGAAGAAAAATCAGATAATATGAGCTATCTGATTGAGCGGCTGTTTATTTTCTCAAAGCTCGAAACTGCCGAAATGCCGCTGAACAGAGAAGAAGTTTGCATTTCGGACTATCTTGATGAGTATATATACTCCGTTTCGGAGGATTTGCGGGCGGACGGCATTGAGCTTGATTACAGCAACGCCTGCGGCGATGAAAGGATTTGGGTTTCGCTTGACCAAATTCAGATGAACCGCGTTATCGGCAACATCATCGAAAACAGCAAAAAATATAACCCTGCCGAGGGTCTGAAAATAGCCGTAAGGCTTTATGCAAGGCGTTACCGCGCAGTCATTTATATAAAGGATAACGGCGTGGGCGTCAGCAGCGAGCAGCTTCCGAAGCTTTTCGACAGCTTTTACCGCGGAGATGAAAGCCGCACACAGGGCAAAAAAATCGGAAGCGGTCTGGGGCTTGCCATCTCCAAACGAATTGTTGAGCTTCACGGCGGCACAATTTCCGCTTCAAGCAACGGCGGGCTTGCAATCGAAATAACTCTGCCTATCGAAAGAAGGGAGCCTAAATGACAAAACGAATCCTGATTGCCGAAGATGACAGCGCAATCGCCGAGCTTGAAAGGGATTACCTTGAAATTTACGGCTATGAAACGGTAGTCGCCGATAACGGAGAACGGGCAGCAGAGCTTGCTCTGAGCGGCAATTTCAGCCTGATACTGCTCGATATAATGCTCCCGAAAAAAAACGGCTATGAGGTTTGCCGTGAAATCAGAAAAAATCTTGATATTCCCGTGCTTATGGTTACGGCGAAGCAGGAATCGGTTGACAAAATACGCGGCTTGGGGCTTGGTGCGGACGATTATATTTCAAAGCCCTTTGACCCTGCGGAGCTTGTCGCCCGAGTCAACGCACACATTGCCCGCTATGAACGCTTGACCGGCAAGGGCGCAACGAAAGACGAAAAGGAATGTATAGAAAGCGGAAGCTTAAAGATATATCCGCAAAGCTGGAAGGTTTATTCGGACGGCAAGGAAGTGGAGATGGCAAACAAAGAGTTTGAACTGCTTGTTTTTCTTGCCTCAAATCCCAACATAGTTTTTTCAAAAGAACAGCTCTTTGAAAGAGTCTGGGGCTATGATTACATCGGTGACAGCGCAACCGTTACCGTTCATATAAACCGCATAAGAGATAAAATCGAAGCCGACCC